>NZ_JAFCLX010000022.1:0-116977 GCF_018130205.1 Bradyrhizobium sp. AUGA SZCCT0222 | reverse complement strand
GCGTAAACCAGCGTCCACCGCAACCCGTCCAACGTCCGTGACGACGGCCGACGCCCTTCTGAGTAGGACGGGATGGCGATATATGTGCCCCTGATTTGGGGTTCTGTAAAAGCGAAACTTTGCCCGACGGGCCAATTTGTCGCATCTCTCACCGTCATTCCGGGGCTTGCGAAGCAAGAACCCGGAATCCATCGAGCGACAGCGCGTGCGGCCCGATGGATTCCGGGCTCGTGCTTCGCACGCCCCGGAATGACGAGGCACGTGCGTAGCGACATCCGGGACTCTTCGCAAAGCTACCCGGATGTCGCTGCGCTCATCCGGGCTACGGATCGCTCTACCGAGCCCGCAGTTCGTAGGGTGGACAAAGCGTAGCGTGCCCACCATTCAAGCCATCGAAGTGGATGGTGGGCACGGCGCAAGAGCGCCTTTGCCCACCCTACTTGGCACGCAGCGCCAAAATCTTCTCCGCGGCGCGCAGATGCGGCTTGTCGATCATCTTGCCGTCGATCTTGACGACGCCGGAGGCCGGATTGTCGTTGAAGGCTTTGACGATCTGCTCCGACCAGGCGATCTCTTCGTCCGTCGGCAGGAAGGCGGCGTTGACGACATCGACGTGCTTGGGATGGATCACCGCCTTCGCCAGGAACCCGTCCTGACGCGCGGCAATCGATTCTTCCCGCAGGGCATCGAGATCGTTGATATCAGTGGCGATGGTATCGATCGCGACGACGCCGGCAGCCGCGGCACTGATCAGGCAGAGGTCGCGTGCCAGCAAGAACGGCCCATGATATCGGCCCGCGGTCCGGTTGCGCGAGGCGCCAAGCGACGCCGCGAGATCCTCCGCGCCCCACATCATGCCCCACAGCCGCGGGCTCATTTTCTCGAAATCGAGCAGCTTGAGCACTGCGCGCGCCGTCTCCGTCGCCACCGTCACGATCCGGGTGGTTCCGTGTTCGATGTCAGCTGCAGCTTCAAACGCATCGAGATACAGGGCCAGTTTATTGACGTCGGCGGCGCCGGCACATTTCGGCAGCACGACACCGTCGGGCCGGCCCGGGATCACGGCCGCGAGATCGCCCAGCGTCATACCGGTGTCGAGCGCGTTGACGCGGATATAGATCTTCTGGCCCGGATTACGCGCATCGAGCATTTCGCGCACGGTCCGCCGTGCCCCGACCTTCTCGTCCGGCGCGATCGAATCCTCGAGATCGAGGATCAACGCATCGGCCGCGGTCTTCCCAGCGTTTTCGAACTTGCGCAGGCTATCCCCGGGAACAAACAGGAAGGATCGCATCAAATCACGCCTTTGGTTTGCAATGCATCAGGCCGGTGCGACGGCAGCTCGCGACCACCTCCCCGCGCTGATTGGTCATGGTGTGCTCGAACTCGACGATCCCCTGCGTCGGCCGAGACTTGCTGGCGCGCTTGGAGATGATCTTCGTATGGGATCTCAGCGTATCGCCGTGAAACACCGGTTTCGGGAATTTGACGTCGGTCATCCCCAGGTTGCCGACCGTCGTGCCCAGCGTCGTATCGTAGACGCTCATGCCGATCATGATGCCGAGCGTATAGAGGCTGTTGAACAGCCTCTGGCCGAATTCGGTGTTCTCGGAGAAATGCGCATCGATATGCAGCGGCTGCGGATTCATCGTCAGCAGGCTGAACATCGTATTGTCCATCTCGGTGACGGTCCGGCTGAACTCATGATGGAATTCCCGGCCGACTTCGAACTCCTCGAAATACAATCCGGCCATCAGCGCCCCTTGTAGTTTGGCGTCCGTTTCTCGACGAACGCGTTCAACCCTTCCTGACAATCTTCCGTCGTTGCCACAAGCGCAAAGCTCTCGGCCGTGTTCTCGACCGAACGACGGAAATCGGAATCGACCGCGCGCATGAAGGCATCGCGGCCGATCTTCATCACGATCGGCGACTTGGCGGCGAGCTTCCGCGCAATATCCCGGGCGCGGTCGAGCGCGGTCCCCTTCGGCACCACTTCACTCAAAAGACCCATACGGAATGCAGTCGCGGCATCAAAGGGCTCGCCCAGAAACAGCGGGCCAAACGCCTGGTGCTTTCCGACCAGCCGCGGCAGCTGCACGAAGTGGATCGCCGGGATCAATCCGACATCGATCTCCGGATAGCCGAAGGTCGAGGCATCGCCGGCGATGATCATGTCGCAGGAGATCGCAATCGTCATGCCGCCGGCCCGCACCGCGCCGTCGACCGCGGCAATGGTCGGTTTGCCCATCCGATACTGGGTGTCGTTCAGCGCGAAATACAGCCGCTCGAGGAATTTCTTGGTTTCGATCCCGGGCTTGCCCCTGACGATGTCGAGATCGAGCCCGGCACAAAACACCTTGTGCAGGCTGCCGATGATGACTGATGATACCGACGGATCGTCCTTTGCTTTCTGCAGCGCTGCCAGCAACGCATCGATGAGCGGCATGCTCAGCGCGTTGACTGGCGGCCGGTCCAGCATGATCTCCGCGATCTTGTCCGAGACGGTGTAGCGAACGAGTTCAGCGCTCATGATGCCGCTTCCTTATTGTCTGGCCTGACGCACCGCGCCGGCCGCGATCAAATCATCGATAGTGCTGCGATCGAGTCCGGCCTCGGTCAGGACCGCAACGCTATCCTGTCCGATATCCGGCGCGTGGCAAAGTGCGTCTTCGGAAAGGCTGGCAATACCCGGCGTGCGCGGCGTGTAGACCGGGCCGACGCCGGGGGTATCCTGGCACACCGACGCGTTGGTCGCTTCGACGTGAGGATTGCGCAGCCACTCCCCGGGATTGAGGATGCGTTCGGCAATGATATCGGCCGCATGCAGCCGCGACAGCCAGACGTCAGTCGGTCGCGCCAGGAAAACCTCGCGCAGCTGCGACATCAGCGTGTCGGCCGCGTCGGCCCGGCTGGCGAAGTCCGCAAAGCGCGGATCGCCGGCGAGATCGTCGCGCTCGATGGCGGCACACAGGCGCTTGTATTGCGGCTCGTTCACCAGCGTCACCATCATCCAGCCATCGCTGGTCTGATAGGAACCTGCCGGCACGTTAAGCGCCCGCGGCGCACCGCCCTCCAGAATATGCTCGGCGACCTTGTGGCCGAGCAGCGCCGCCGTCGATTGGCAGAGATTGACGTCGATCCAGCGGCCGGTGCCGGTGGTCGCGCGCGCGAACAGCGTGGTTGATATCGCCTGGAAGGCGTAGACGCCGGTTACGACGTCAGAGACTGTGGTGCCCACCCGGTGCGGGGTCTTGTCGTTGCCGACATTGATCGACACCAGGCCGGAAAACGCCTGCGCAACGGAATCCGAGCCGGGCCGTTTTGAGTAAGGTCCGCTCTGTCCGAATGCGCTCACCGAGAGATAGATCAGGCCGGGATTGTCACGCGACAGCTCCTCGTAGCCAATTCCAAGCCGGGCGGCGACACCGGGGCGAAACCCTTCGATCAGGACGTCGCAGTCTTTGGCCAGTTTCCGGGCGATTGCGATCGCGTCCTTGTGCTTCAAATCGAGGCAGAGGCTGCGCTTGCCGCGGTTATAGACCGCCGACAGCGTCGTATGGTTTCCATAGGTCGTACCCAGGAAACGCGACCAATCCCCCTCCGGCGGCTCAACCTTGATGACGTCAGCACCGTAGACGCCGAGCAGCATCGCGCAATAGGGCGAGGCGATGCCCTGCCCGAAATCAAGCACACGCAGACCCCGGTACGGTGCCTCATGCGTCGGCGAAAGCGTACGTCTGACTGCCATTTGTTCTCCCGGACCGGATCAAGGTGTGTCTGCCGTCATCCTGAGGTGCGCGCTCTTGCGCGCCTCGAAGGATACGGCCCGTGGCCCATCCTTCGAGGCTCGCCCAGCGGTACAAGTGCACCGCAAGGCTCGCACCTCAGGATGACGTGTGCGCTTCCTGCTCGAGCCGATGCCTACAGCGCCAGATAGCGCTGACGAATGTTTTCGTTGGCTTTCAGCTCTTCGATACCGGATGTGTAGACGATCTGGCCCTTGTCGATAACCGTCGCGTGGCTCGCAAGGCCAAGGCAAAAATGCATGTTCTGCTCGGCGATCAACACCGTGGCGCCGGTGCCGCGAAGTTGTCGCAGCAATTCGCCGATCCTTTGCACGATGATCGGCGCCAGCCCCTCGCTCGGCTCGTCCAGCAGCAGCAGCGCCGGATTACCCATCAGGGTGCGTGCGATTGCCAGCATCTGCTGCTCGCCGCCCGAGAGACGTCCCGCGATCCGGTGCCGCAAGGGCTCCAGCAGCGGAAATACGTCGTAGATGCGCCGGATCGACCATTCGTCCTGGCCATCGGGGCCCTTCTTGGCGCCGATCTCCAGATTGTCTTCCACCGTATGCTCGGGGAAAATCTGGCGATCCTCAGGCACGAAGCCGAGACCGGCGCGGGCGATGTGATGCGGCTTCAGCCCGGATACGGTCCGGCCCCGCAGGGTGACCTTGCCGCGGCGCGCCGGCGCCAGGCCCATGATCGCCTTCATGGTGGTCGACTTGCCGGCGCCGTTGCGGCCGAGCAGCGCCATGGTCTCGCCCTGCCGCACCGACAGGCCGACGCCGAACAGGATCTGGCTGCTGCCGTAGAAAACGTCGAGGTCCTCGACCTGCACCACCGGCTGCGCGCTCATATCGCAGCCTCCGCGTGATGTTCGGTGCCGAGATAGGCCTCGATGACGGCCTCGTTGCGGCGAACCGCATCGGGCTTGCCGGTGGCGAGAATCCGGCCGTAGCACAGCACCACGATCTCGGGCGCGATCTTGAACACGATATCCATGTCGTGCTCGATGAAGACGACCGTGATCTTCTGTTTCTCCCAGAGCTCCCTGACCTTGTCGATCATGCGCCAGCGCTCTTCGGTGCCCATGCCGGCGGTGGGCTCGTCGAGCAGCAGGACCTTCGGATCGAGCACCAGCGCCAGCGCGATATCGAGCAGCTTCTGGTCGCCATGCGACAGCGTGGCCGCCGTCCGGTTACGCTTGCTGGCAAGCCCAAGTAATTCCATCGCGTGCTCGGCGCGGTCGCGGGTTTCAGCCAGCGGAAATCTTCGATGCATAACACCGGCGCGGCGCTGATCGGCGCCGACGGCCGCCAGCATCGTTTCCTGCACCGTGAGCGAGGGAAAAATACTTGCGACCTGGAACGCCCGGCCGATGCCATGACGCACGATCTCGGGCGGCGAGCGCCCGGCCAGATCAACGCCATTGAGCAGGATCTGACCGGAATCCGGCTTCAGCGCCCCGGTGATCAGGTTAAAGAATGTGCTCTTGCCGGCACCATTGGGGCCGATGACAGCGGTCAACGAACCGTCAGCAAAGTCCAGCGTCACGTTGTCGGTCGCCTTGACGCCGCCGAAAGATTTCGAGAGTGCGCGAATTTCCAGCATGGCTAGCCATTCGCCTCCCGAAGTCCGCCATAGGTGCTCCACGATGTCCCGGCCAACCAGCCGCAATCGACCGGCAAATTGGCGCCCGTGATCGCGGACGCGGCATCGGAGGCAAGAAAGGCGACCACACGGCCGATTTCAGAAGGATCGACCAGACGGCGCAGCGCGGCATTGGCTGTCAGCGCGGAGACATCCCGCTCGCCTTTATCAATGGCGTTCTTCAGCGCCGGCGTCAGCGTATAGCCCGGAGATACGGCATTCACCCGCACGCCGGCGGGGCCCCACTCCGCGGCGAGGCATTCAGTGATCGCAATCACGGCCGCCTTGGCCGGGGCGTAAGCGTGCAACGGCATCGAGCGCATGCCGGCGATCGAGGCGATATTGACGATGCTGCCGCGCTTGCGCGCGATCATGCGCCGGGCAAAGGCGAGACAGGCGACATAGGTACCGCGCTGGTCGACACGAACGACGTCGTCCCAGGCCGACATCGGCAAATCGTGCGGCCGCACCGGCACCTGGATGATCCCGGCACTGTTGACGAGCACATCGACCGGCCCGCATTCGCGTTCAATGGCTTCCGCGCAGGCCTCGACGCTGGTCTCGTCCCCGACATCGGCGACGTAGGCCTTGCCGCCAAATTCCGCGGCGACATCCCCTGCCTTCGCCAAATCGCGATCGACGACCATCACGAGATCGCCGCTTGCGGCCAACTCCCGCGCGCAAGCTGCGCCAATCCCGCTGGCACCTCCCGTTACCACGCTGACCCGCGCCTTTGCCGCCGGGCTCATGATGCGCGCTCCCCGGAACGCTCGCGGCGCTGCGCGTACCATTCGATCACGAAATCCATCAGGCCTTTCCGCAGGCCGATGGCGAAGAACAGGATCACGATGCCGAGAACGATGCCGTGATACTCGGTCACACGGGTGACGGTATCGTTGAGGATCAGGAACAGCGCGGTGCCGACCATCGGCCCCAGGAATGTGGTCACGCCGCCGAGCATGTTGATGAAGATGCCCTCGCCCGAAATCGTCCAATAGGCAAACTCCGGATAAGCGCCGGAGACGAACAGCGCCATGATGATGCCGCCGGTCGAGGCGAACAGTGCCGCGAGCACGAAGATCGTCAGTTTGGCGCGCCAGACGTCGATGCCGATGAAGCTCGCCCGCGTGGCGTTGTCGCGGATCATGCGCAGCGTGTAGCCGAACGGCGACTGCGCGATCTGGTGCATCAGAAACAGCCCGATCACCAGCAGCGCGCAGCTGACAATGTACAGATGCAGATGGTTCGATAGATCAATGCCCAGGAATGGCGGCCGTGGAATGCCGCCGCGCAATCCCTGATCACCGCCGGTCAGCGACACCCAGGACAGGATGGTCGAATGGATCAGCATCTGGAATGCCAGTGTCACAAAGGCGAAATAGATTTCCTTCAGCCGTACGCAAATGGCGCCAATGACGAGCGCGACGACAAACGTGATCGCAAGCGTTGCGACGAACGCCACCGGCACGGCAACACCGGTCTTCTGCATCATGAGGCCAAAACCGTAGGCGCCGAGGCCAAAGAACATGCCGTGGCCAAACGACGTCAGGCCGGTGTAGCCGACCAGAAGGTTGAGCGACGTCGCGAACAGCCCATAGGCCGCGCAGCGGATCACGAAGTCGAGCAGGAATTTACTGCTGGTGAGCATCGGCAGCAGGGCAAGCACGACAAAGACCGCAAGCGCAATCAGCGCATCCCGGTTGGGGCGCGGCTTGGCCTGGGTAAGAGAGTTGTCGAGCACCTTGCTCGCCTGTTCGGCCTGCAATTCGGTCACGCGACCTCCTTGCCGAACAGGCCGGTCGGGCGGGAGACCAGCACGATCACCATGAACAGGTACATCAGGCCTTCCGTAAACAGGGGAAAGCCGAGCGAACCGAACGAGCGAATCATGCCGATCAGGAGCGCGCCGATCAGCGCGCCCAGGATCGAGCCCATGCCGCCGATCACGGTGACGATGAAGGATTCGATCAGCACCGAAAATCCCATCCCCGGTGTCAGTGACCGCACGGGTGCCGCGAGCGCGCCGGCCAATCCCGCCAGCATGCCGCCGAGCGCGAACACACCGCCATAGATCAGGCCGGTGTTGATGCCGAGCGCGGACACCATGCCCGGATTATGCGCCGCGGCCCGGATCACCTTGCCGATCCGGGTGCGCGAAAGACCGAGGCCGAGAATGATCGCGGCCAGCAGCGCGACGCTGATCAGCAGCAAATAATAGGGCGGCACCACGCCGCCGGCGATAAACAGCGGCGGCACCTGGAACGCCGCCGGCATGCCCATCGACTTGAATTCCGGTCCCCAGATCATCCGTACGACATCGTCAAATATCAGCACGAAGGCGTAGCAGACGAGGACCTGCATCAACACGTCGCGGCCGTAGACCCGGCTCATGAAGACGCGCTCGAAGATCAAGCCCAGCAGCGCGGTGCCGGCCGCACCGCACAGCATCGCCAGCGCAAAACTGCCTGACAGCTGATAGGCCGTCATCGCGAAATAGGCGCCGAACATATAGAAAGCGCCGTGGCTGAAATTCACCACCTTGAGCACGCCGAAAATCAGCGTCAGCCCGACGGCGACGAGAAACAGCAACATGCCGATGATGAAGCCGCTGGTGGTTTGCGTCACCAGACAGGCGGAGCTGGCGAGACAGCCGGTGAGTGTATCGAGATCCAAGGGAAATATCCGTTACGGCGTGCCGGAAGATCGGCGCGCGAAAGAACCATGGGGCGGTGAACGGAGGCGGCCTGCGCCGCCTCCGTTTCGCAGGTAGATCAGGTGTAGCCCTTGCTCTTCTTCCACTCGGCTTCGAGTTCGAGAATGGTCTTCCAGTCGCCCGGCTTGACCTCCGGCACGTAAGGCTCTTGCGGAATCGTCGTGCCCCACCCGATTGCATAGCCGATCAGGGTCTGGTCCTCGGCCCGCATCGTCACGGTGCCGTCGGCGCCGAACGGCGACTTGATCTTGAGGCCACGCAATGCCTCCGCAATCTTCTTGCCGTCGGCGGAATTCGCCTTCTTCGAGGCCTCGGCGAGCAACATGATCGCGGTTGCGTTCTCCCACGACCAGTTGGTCGGGTACTCGTTGTATTTCGCCTTGTAGGCATCGCCCCAGGCCGCGTTCTCCGCGGTTGCAGGATAGGTCTTGATGTAGCGGTTGCCGGAATGAATGCCCTTCGGCAAATTCTTCACCACCGTGAGCGCGGTGTAGTCGGCCATGTTGACCGCAAACACCTCCATCTGGGTGAACAGCGCGTAGATATTGGCCTGATCGATGTAGGAGGTCAGGTCGCCGCCCCACAGGCAGGAATACAGCGCCTGCGGCTTGGCCTGCAGGATTTTTGTCACCACCTCGGTGTAATCAGGCTGGAACAGCTTTGGCCAGGACTCGCTGATAATCTCGACGTCAGGCGCAAAGCGCTTCAGATACAGCGTGAACTCGCCCGTGGTGTCGCGGCCATAGGCGTAATCGGGCGCGCAGGTGGCCCATTTCTTCAGGCCCTTCGCCTTCGAGATCGCCGCCGCGTAGCTGCCGCCGACGATCGAGTCATGCACGCCCTGGCGCGCGGTGCGGAACGCGTTGGGAATGTGCTGCTTGGGATCGGCGGTCAGCGCCGAGGTTTCCGAATTGGTGTGAATGCAGAGCACGCCGAGATCGCGTGCGACTTCGTGCACGGCGAAGGCTCCGGATGAGGCCTCGGCATCGATCAGGAGTTCGCAGCCATCGGTGTTGACCAGTTCGCGCGCCACGCGGGCGGCTTCCTGCGGCTGCCCCTTGGAATCGCGGATCACCATCTCGATCTGCCGTCCGGCCAGACCGCCGGCGGCGTTGACCTTCTCGACTTCCAGCATCACGCCGTTGCGCGATGACGTTCCGAGTTGCGCCACGCGGCCGGAGAGAATGGTCGGCATGCCGACCTTGATGGTCTTGGCCTGCGCCCGCGCCACCCACGGTGTCGCGAAAGTCACGGCACCGGCGCCCATCAGCGCCAGCGTTGAACGGCGGCTGATGCCCGGTTTGCGGGTTCTCGTCATTATTCCCTCCCTCTCGGGTTTGCGTTCCCAGTTTCCTGCCCAAATCCCAGCCGGGGATCGTGTTGCCCCCGTCCTCACAAGATTTCAGAGCAAAGGGGGTGACGTCAAGCCAAATATGAATTACGAGTCATAATTCATCTAACGGGAGATCGGGCCGGAATCCGGCCTTTTGAGCCGAGAAATGATCAACCTTTCGAGCTTCATCGCGTTTCACGCCAGGCGGACGCCGGGCCGCTGTGCGCTGAAATACCGCGGCGAGGAGATCTGCTACGCCGACTTCCACCGCCGCATCGGCCACGTGGGCGGTTGGCTCGCCTCGCGCGGGATCGGTGCCGGCGATGTCGTCGCGGTGCTGATGAAGAACAGCACCGCGTTTCTCGAACTGGTATTTGCGACCAGCCACATCGGCGCGGTGTTTCTGCCGATCAACTATCGGCTGTCGGCCGACGAGGTCGGTTACATCGTTGGCAATTCCGGCGCGCGCATTCTGATTGCGGACGAAGAACTGGCAGGCATCGCAGCAGGTAACGTTCCCGTGGTGCTGCTCGAAGGGGCCGCGCAATCCGCCATCTCGCGGCTCGCACCTGACGTCGCCCCCGCCCCGATGCATCCAAGACAACCGCGCGACCTGATGCGGCTGATGTACACGTCGGGCACCACCGACCGCCCCAAGGGCGTGATGCTCACCTATGAGAACATCTATTGGAAGTCGACCGACCAGACGCTGGCGCTGGGACTGAACGCGGAGACGCGGTTGCTGGTGGTCGGCCCGCTCTACCATGTCGGCGCGCTCGATCTGCCGGGTATAGCCGTGCTGTGGCACGGCGGCATGCTGTCCATCCACCGCAACTTCGAACCCGAGCAGGCGCTGGCGGCGATCGAAGCCGAGAAACTGAACGCAGCCTGGTTCGCGCCCGTGATGACCACGGCGATTCTGACCTGCCCGACCCGCGACAGCTTTGACGTCTCCAGCCTGCGCTGGGCGATCGGCGGCGGCGAAAAGACACCGGAAGCGCGCATCCGCAGCTTCTCCGAATATTTTGCGAACGCCCGCTACATCGACGCCTATGGCCTGACGGAAACCTGCGGCGGCGACACTTTCATGGAAGCCGGCCGTGAGATCGAAAAGATCGGCTCGACCGGCCGCGCCATCGCGCATGTCGAGATTGAGATCCGCGACGATGCCGGCGATCGCCTGCCACCCGGCGAAAACGGCGAAATCTGCCTGCGCGGACCGAAGGTCACGCAAGGCTACTGGAAAGATCCCGAGAAAACAGCAGCCGCTTTCTTCGGCGATTGGTTCCGCACCGGCGACGTCGGCTATCTCGATGAAGACGGCTTCCTCTATCTCACCGACCGCAAGAAGGACATGATCATCTCCGGTGGAGAGAATATCGCGTCGTCCGAAGTCGAACGCGTGATCTATGAATTGCCGCAGGTGCGCGAATGCGCCGTCATCGGCATGCCGGACGCTCGCTGGGGCGAGAAGCCTGTTGCGATCGTGGTGCTGGGAGAAGGCGCCGCGCTGGAGCTGCCTGCTTTGACCGATCATTGCCGCGCGCGGCTCGCCGGCTTCAAGGTGCCGAAGCAACTGATCATCCGCGAAAGCCTGCCGCGTAACCCGTCCGGCAAGGTGCTCAAGCGCGTGCTGCGCGCCGAACTGGAGGCTTCATGACGCAGGCAACGCGAGCCAATTCCGGCAAGGTCACAAAACTCAACCGCGTCGAGCGCAACGCCTGGACCAAGCGCAAGATATTCGATGCCGCGACCAAGATCGTCGGCAAATACGGCTATGCCGAAGCCTCCGTCGCCCGCATCACCGAGGAAGCCGGCGTCGCGCAGGGCACGTTCTACAATCATTTCGAAAACCGCCAGGAACTGCTGGATCAATTGCTGCCGAAAATCGGCATCGACATGGTCCGCTTCATCCGTGCGCGCACCGGCACGGCGCAGACCGCGCAGCAGGAAGTCGAACGCTTCAGCGCCTTCTTCGACTTCATCCGCGAGGTGCCGGAATTCCTGCGCATCCTCAACGAGGCCGAGTTCTTTGCGCCGATCGGCTACCAGAAGCATTTTGACAATATCTCGACGGCCTATGTCCGTATCCTCAAGCGTGCGCGGCTTGCCGGCACGGTTGACAGCTATAGCGACGAGGAGTTCGAAGCGATCGTTCAAATATTGATGGGCGCGCGCGGCTATCTGAGCCGGCGGTATTCCTATTCGGATGGTGCGGTCACGGCCGTGCCCGACCATGTCATCTCCGCCTACCAGAAGCTGATGACGCGCGGGCTTTTCAATTCAGCCGGCAAAGGCAACGACCATGAGCGCTGAGGGTATCGTACTCGTCACCGGCGGAAGCCGCGGCATTGGCGCGGCGACCGCGACGCTTCTGGCCGAACACGGCCAGCGTGTTGTGATCACTGACATTGCGCCGGAACCACTGGCCGGCACCCGGACGATCCTGTGGCCTGCCCCTTTCGATGTCGCCAGCGAGAGCGCCGTCGTCAGCGGCATCGCCGATATCGAGACGGCCCACGGCCCGATCACCGGCCTCGTCAATGCCGCCGGCGTGTTCGGCAAGATGCATCCGGTCGAGCGGGTGCGGATGGATCAATGGGACCGCGAGGTCAACATCGATCTGCGGGGGACATTTCTGGTCGCCCGCAGCGTTGGTGTCAAAATGGCCGAGCGCCGGCGCGGCGCCATCGTCAATGTCGCATCGGTCGCGGGCATGACGTCAGGGCCGATCCACGCCTACACCGCCGCCAAAGCCGGCGTCATTCAGATCACGCAGACGCTTGCCGCCGAATGGGGCCGCGCCGGCGTGCGCGTCAATGCCGTCTCTCCCGGCTTCACCCGCACCGCGGCGCTCGAAGCCGGCATTGCCTCCGGCGCGCTCAACAAGCGCCTGCTCGAAAACCCGACTGCGATGAACCGGCTGGTCGAGCCGATCGAGGTCGCGCAGGCGATTGCGTGGTTGCTGTCACCGATGAGCAGCGGTGTCACCGGCATCAACCTGCCGGTCGACGCCGGATATATCGCCGGCACCACCTGGGCCGCTTATGGCGGCCTGCGCGAAGCGCCTGGCACGTAACAAGGATACGAGCATGAATATCGAGATGCCCCGCAAGAAACTCGATCTCGCATCGGCCATCGCCGAAGGCGATATCCGCGTGCTGCTGATGGTGCTGGTCCACATGACCGGCGATGAACGCTGGCTGGAGCCACCGTACAAGCCGAGGCGCGACGTTCGCCTGATCCCCGACCCAGAGGCCGGCCTGCCCCGCGAAGTGCAGGACGAAATCCGCGCTGCTGTCGTGAAGCTGTTCGCCAATGGCGAGCCCAAGCCTGTGATATCAGACCCCGGCGACGAATTGATGCTGAAGATGATGCGCGCGACGCTCGGCGAAAACGTCACGCCGGAGTATGCGCCGCTGATGCGCGAGGAAATGGGCTTTATCCCCCGCGACATCAGCTGGACCAAACCTCCGGCCGACGACAAACTGGCGCAGCACCATGTGCTGATTGTCGGCGCCGGCGTCTGCGCAATCGCCCTTGGCGTCGCGCTGGGCCGCCTCGGCATTCCCTACACCATCGTCGAGAAGAACGCGGAACTCGGCGGTACCTGGTATGTCAATCGCTACCCCGGCTGCGGTGTCGATACGCCGAACCACTCCTACTCCTTCTCGTTCGGCACCCGTAATCCATGGACGCGCTACTTCGCCCAGCGCCAGGAACTGCTCGACTATCTCAAGAAGGTCGCGCTCGAATACGACATTCGACAGCACCTCCGCCTCAACACCGAACTGACGTCTGCGCGCTGGGATGAGAGCAAGCGGCGCTGGATTTCGACGCTCAAGACCGCAAATGGCGAAGAGATCTTTGAATCGACGACCCTTGTCAGCGCGATCGGTCAGCTCAACGACCCCTCGCCCGCGCATTTCAAGGGCGAAGAAAATTTCAAAGGGCAGACCCTGCATTCCGCATTGTGGTCGGACGACGTCAAGTTCGACGGCAAGCATGTCGCTGTCATCGGCACCGGCGCCACCGCGATGCAACTGGTACCGTCGATCGCGGGCCAGGTGGCATCGTTGACCGTCTATCAACGGACCGCGC
The DNA here is from genome assembly GCF_018130205.1 of Bradyrhizobium sp. AUGA SZCCT0222. Lineage (NCBI taxonomy): Bacteria > Pseudomonadati > Pseudomonadota > Alphaproteobacteria > Hyphomicrobiales > Nitrobacteraceae > Bradyrhizobium > Bradyrhizobium sp. AUGA SZCCT0222. The sequence continues at coordinate 103,398 of NZ_JAFCLX010000022.1, read as the reverse complement.
AATGGGCACGACCGGTCGCGGGCTATTCCGACCCGATCAGCGACGGTGCGCAGTGGCTGCTCGCCCATCTGCCCTTCTATGTGCAGTGGTACCGCTTCAACATGTTCTGGCGCTACGGCGACGGCTTGCTGCCGTTCCTGCGCAAGGATCCGAACTGGCCGCATCCCGAGCGCGCCGTAAACAAGGGCAACGACCGCCACCGCGAGGAGTTGACGGATTTTATCCTGTCCGAACTCAAGGACCGTCCCGACCTGATCGAGAAATGCGTGCCGACTTATCCGCCCTACGGCAAGCGCATCCTGCTCGACAACAACTGGTTCAAGACGCTGACAAAACCGAGTGTCGAACTGGTCACCGACAGCATCGACCATTTCACAAGTGACTGTATTGTCGCGTCGGACGGCAAATCGCGGCCGGCCGACATCATCGTGATCTCGACCGGCTTCAAGGTCACCGAGATGGCAGCGCGCCTCAACATCACCGGGCGTGACGGCAAGGACCTCAGGCAGGCCTGGGCCAACGATAACCCGACCGCCTATCTCGGACTCACCGTGCCGGATTTTCCGAACTTCTTCGTCATGCTCGGCCCGAACTCCGGGCCCGCGCATGGCGGCAGTGTGATCTTTCAGTCGGAGTGCCAGAGCCGTTACATCAGTGCCTGCCTGGTCGAGATGATCGAGCGCGACATCGCCGCGATTGATGTCCGCCGGGACGCGCACGATCAGTACATCGAAAAAGTCGACGCCGAGCATGAGCAGTTGATCTGGTCTCATCCGGGCATGACGACTTACTACCGCAACAGCCAGGGTCGGGTGTTCTCGGCGATGCCATGGCGGTTCGTCGATTACTGGGCGATGACTCACGATCCGGATTTCAACCAGTATCGGCAGACCAAAGCATGAGTTCATCGCTTTAAAAAGCATGAGTTCATCGCTTTAAAATGGCGCTCAAGAGCGGAACCCTCTTCCATCCGGCGGGCGTATGCACGGGAACCCAAGTGCGATTTTTCTCAGCATAAACTTGACACCTGACGATATCTGCCGCAGCATTTCAAACGCTGCACCTGTCGGCGTAGCGGAGCCTTGGGCTCCCTCCTTCGCGGGAATAGCGACCGATCATGTGATCGACCTGCAAGCAGCGGATGCGGACGTAAGTCCGTAGGGCCCACTCTTGGAGAGGAGCATGACGCCACCGGCTAAGCCAGTGACCTTGCTCAACCGCAAGGTCTCGACGCAAATTGGGTGAACAGCAGCTGCTAGCCCCGTTGCGCCGCCTAAAAATTCAAACATATGCGCAAGATCGGAGCGCAAAGGCCAAGCGCTTTTCGATTTTGAAGATGCACTGGTGTCTACCAGATAATCCTTCGCCTATAACGAAGATGTAGGGCCCCGCGCTGCTTGAATGCACCGGGGCCCATTCGTTTGGCTCAATCCATTCCATTCGTTTGACTCAATCATAGTCTTCCAACGATCAAGCAGCATCCGCCGATTGCCTCCACCGTTCGGATCGGAAACAATTGCCCATCGGGACAGGGAACTGGCGATGACAAAGCCGCGCGTGCGGATCTACACCGACTACAAGAGCCCCTACGCGTTCGTCGCCAACAAGCGGCTGTTCGAACTCGAAGATGAATATGGCGTCGAGCTGGAATGGCTGCCCTATACGCTACGCGTCGCCGAGTTCATGGGCACCGTGGAAGAGCGTACACCGCATTTCTGGCGCAAGGTTCGCTACGCCTATATGGACGCGCGGCGCTATGCCAACGCCCAGGGTCTCACCATGAAGGGCCCGCGGCGCATCTATGATGCCTTCTATGCCAGCGCCGGCATGCTGTTCGCGCAGCGTCATGGACTGTTTCGTTCCTACCACGACACCGTGTTCCAGCGCTTCTGGAGCCATGATCTCGAGATCGACGAACTGTCGGATATTGCCGGCGTGATTGCATCGATTGGCGGTTCGGCCGAGGAATTCAAAGCCTACGTCCACGGTCCGGCTCGGGCCGAACATGACCGCATCATCGACGAGGCGGAGGAACTCGGCGTGTTCGGCGTACCGACCATGGTGTTCAACGGCGAACTGTTCTGGGGCGGCGACCGCATCGACCTGTTGATCGAGCGTATCCAGAACCCTGAATCGATTGCGACTGCGCTGGGCAGCCGACACCGGAAATGATCGCGCACGGTTTCCTGTTTTCAATCTGTTTACCAGGTTTGGCTAACCTGTCTGGTGGTAGAAACGCCGGAACCGGGGCATGTTCAGAGAAAGCCTCCCGATCGCTTACGATGCGCCTGCCGACCTGAAAAAGTGGCCCTCGCTCAGGAATGAGCGGGTCACCAGCAAGACGCCGTATCTCGTTTACAACGGAACATTGGCGGACTGCATCCGGCAATTGATGGCTAAGCCGATCAAGCAGATTTCGCTCTACGACATCGTCACCGAACGCCAGCCGGCATTCGACGGCAACGTACTTTCACCCGGTGACGCCGCCGAAATCGCGATGCGCAAGGATTTTCCGAAGGGTTAGTCCCGTCACCCTGAGGTGCGCGCTCTTGCGCGCCTCGAAGGGCGACGGCCCGACTATGGCCGATTCATCCTTCGAGGCTCGCCCAGCGGTGCAAGTGCACCGCAAGGCTCGCACCTCAGGATGACGGGTCAGCACCTATTACTCGGCTACGAGATGCTCCCAGCATCCGGTGCGCTCCAGTACCGGCCGCAACGCCGCGCGATCGCCCGCATCTAGAGCGGCGAATTTGTCGCGCAGCTGTTGCAGGCACTTCGCCTGATATTTGAACGGCGCCAGCGTATAAGGCAGGCCCCAGACGTTGATCTCCAGCCGATCGAGACCATTTTCAAAAGCTTTCGCGTTGGCGACGAGGAACGGCAAATAGAGTTCGCCTGCAATTCTCAACAGCGCCTCCGCCATTTCGCCGAGTGCCTGCGCGCGCGAATGCCATTCGCCCTCGACACCGGAAGCGTCGTCCAGACGCCGTACCCAATGATCGGTAAAGGGCGCCTTCTCGCGCATGATCCGCATCGGCGTCGGATCCGTCGCCATCTCGCTGAGCTGGCCGAACCAGGCGAAATCGGCAAGCGAGGGCCGGCTGCCGAACAGATAATTCGTCATGCCGACATGCGGCTCGAACGCCGCAAGCATCCGCAAGTAACTTTCTTCCAGCAGCGGCTTGTTCTCCGCGGTCGCACCGAGAATCACCATCCGTGAAATCTGCCGCTGGCGGAATTGCTCGATCTCCCCAGGGCTGCCGGTCGCAGCCTCCGACACCGACCACTCCTCGCCGGCCCAGCGCGAGACATACGCCTGATCCTCCGGATCCCACCATCGATACAGAAACAACGGCTTGACCGCCCATTCGTCGGCGAGATCTTCCAACAGGTCGCACACGAATGCGACCGCCTTGTCGTCGGGGATGACGGACCGTATCTGATGACGCCGCTCCAGGTCGTAAGCCAAAGTCGTGGTCTCACCACGAAACGAGCCGTCTGGATACTGCAGCACCGGGATCAGGTTTGGCCGCAGATGTTCGGTCGCTTTGCGCAGCGCCTTGGTCATGATGACCCAGTCGAAAGGTATCCGGCGATAACGCATCAGTGCGCGCAGCTTGATGGCGTAAGGCGACGCCGTCGATCCGATCAGCCGATAGCGGCCTTCAGTCATGGTAGTCCCTCGATCGTCCCAAGCTGAACGCCGGACACGCGATACTGACATCGAGGCGGATTTGCGCCAACCGGCGCATTCGGATTTCGCCCGTCAGCCCTGCAATAAACCGGCATGGCTTGCCTTGCGGCGCAGCGAGTTCTGCAGCTATCGTGCGCCTGAATGATCGGGCCCTGCCCGACCCAATAAATTCCGCCTAGTGGAGAAACGCCATGAATCCCCCCGTCAGTTCGCCTGCCATCAAGGTCGTGAGATCGGTTCGCGAGCAGGTCAGTGCGGAGGAATGGCAGGCACGAGTGGATCTGGCGGCCTGCTACCGCCTGACGTCGATGTACGGGATGACCGAGATGGTCGCCAACCACATCTCCTGCCGGGTGCCGGGGACTACGGACCAGTTCCTGATCAACGCATACGGCATGCTGTACGAAGAAATCGATGCTTCCAGCCTGATCAAGGTCGATGTCAACGGCAATACGCTGTTCAATGCATCCGACTATGACGTCAATGTCGCCGGCTTCGTCATTCACAGCGCCATTCACATGGCCAAGCACGACATGGATTGCGTGGCGCATACGCACACCCCGGCCGGCATGGCGGTCTCGGCAATGGAGTGCGGACTGCTTCCTCTGGCGCAGACTTCGATGCGCTTCCTCCACATCGCCTACCACGATTTCGAAGGCATCGCTGACGACGTCGACGAGCGCGCGCGGCTGGTGCGGGACCTTGGCGATCATGAAGCCATGATCCTGCGCAACCACGGCCTGCTTGTCGTCGGCCGGACCGTCCCGGCCGCATTCAACGTGCTGTTCCGGCTGGAGCGCGCCTGCCAGGTGCAGATCATGGCGTTATCCTGCAACACCAAGCTGATCTATCCGCCGCAAAACGTCCTCGAAGAAACCTACGACAAGATGCGGCCGCGGATCGACCGGCCCGCCCGGAATGGCGAGCTCGCCTGGCCCGCACTGCTGCGCAAGCTGGACCGCACCGATCCGTCCTATCGCAATTGAGGTTCCGTCCCGGCCGTTGACGCTTCGCACGAACTTTGGGCGGGCGTTGCCTGTAATTTGATCGCACATATCATCGCTAAATCGCCGATGCTGATCGCCGATGAGGCGATAGGTGCGTCCCGATGAAGACGTTCATACGAGTGGTTGAACTGTGGGTACCGGACCGGACCCGCACGCGCCTGGAATTCGGCGGCAGTCTTTGCAGTGAGGAGTATTCGGAGTTCAAGGCGGTCAGCGAAAATGCGCTGTTCGCCTTCGACGAAGGGTTGCCCGGCAAGGCCTGGGCCTCCGGCCATCCGGTCATCCTCACCAAATTTGCCAACTCCTACTTCAAACGCACCGACGAGGCGATCGAAGCCGGACTGACCTGTGGCGTGGCGCTGCCGGTGTTCGCCGGTGAATTCCTGATGGCGGTCATGGTGCTGTTCTGCGGCGACGACGAGAAGCACGTCGGCGCCATCGAACTCTGGCACAATGATGCCGACGTCAGCCATGAAATGGGGCTTGTCGACGGCTATTACGGCACGGCCGACATGTTCGAGTTCAACTCACGGCACACCAAGTTTCCGCGGGGCTTTGGCCTGCCCGGGCGGACCTGGAAAGCCGGCATGCCGCTGATCATCAAGGACCTGCACAATTCCAAGCGCTTCCTGCGCTGGGAAGAAGCTTCCGAAATCGGCATCAATTGCGGCGTCGGAATTCCCTACACGACGTCACCTGAAAAAACCTGGGTGATGACGTTCCTGTCAGCACAGGCCACCCCGATCGCCAAGCGTTTTGAAATCTGGGTACCCAATCCATCGCGATCGGCACTGGTCTTTCATTCCGGCGATTGCAGCAGGAATACCGAGCTTGAATCGATCTACGCGTCAAAGAGCATCGGCAAAGGCGAAGGGAGCATCGGTGGGGCCTGGGCAACGGGCATGCCGGCGATCAACGAGCATCTGAAGGTCGATGAGTCAGTGGCATCACAGGCAGCGCGTGCGGCCGGGATGAATCAGATCGTCGTGCTGCCGGTGATCGAGAGCGCCCAGCTCAAGGCCGTGCTCGCCTGGTATCTCTGAACGATCGGATCAACGCGCCATAGGCTGACGCAACGTCCCAAAGAAGTCCCGCACCTCGCGCACAAACAACTCAGGCTGCTCGAAGGCTGCGAAGTGACCGCCCTTCGGCAATTCGCGCCAGTGCCGGATATCGGTGTAGCTTCCTTCCATCCACCGCCGCACCGGTGTGACGATCTCCTTCGGAAACACGGCAACCCCGCTCGGGATCGTGACCTTGTGGGGCGTCCGGCGCTTCGGCCCAAAACTCTCCCAATAGAGGCGCGCCGATGAGGCCGCGGTCGCCGTCACCCAGTACAGCATGACATTGTCGAGCAGTTCGTCGCGGCCGAGAATGTTCTCGGGATGCCCGTCGCAATCGGTCCAGGCCCAGAATTTCTCGAGAATCCACGCCGCCTGGCCGCTCGGCGAATCCGTCAGCCCGTAGCCCAGGGTTTGCGGCCGGGTCGATTGCTGCTTGGAATAGCCGGAATCCCAGTCGGCATAGTATTTGATGCCCTGCAGCGCCCGCGCCTCCTCCGGCGTCGGCTGCCCGTCCACGTTGGGCCGCGCCGACATCGCCAGCGTGATGTGAATGCCGGCGCAATGTTCGCCATCCTGCGCGCCCAGCGCGGTCGTCACCGCCGAGCCCCAGTCGCCGCCTTGTGCGCCGTAACGCGTATAGCCAAGACGGTCCATCAGCACCGCCCAGGCGGAGGCAATGCGATCGACGCCCCAGCCCGTCACGGTGGGTTTGGCCGAAAAGCCGAAGCCGGGCAACGACGGACAGACGACGTGAAACGCGTCGCTGGCATTGCCGCCGTATGCGGTCGGGTTGGTGAGCGGCTCGATCACCTTGTGAAACTCGACCACGGAGCCCGGCCAGCCATGGGTGATGATCAGCGGCATCGCCTGCGGATGCGGCGAGCGGACATGCAGGAAGTGAATATCGAGGCCGTCGATTTCGGTCGTAAACTGCGTAAAGCGATTGAGGCGTGCCTCGCGGGCGCGCCAGTCATATTCGTCGGCCCAATACCGGCAAATCTCCTTGATCCATTTCAACGGCGCGCCCTGGCTCCAGTCGTCGACCAGTTCAGCCTCCGGCCAGCGCGTGTTCCGCAACCGTGACTTCAGATCGTCGAGCACATCGTCGCCGACCGAGATGCGATAGGGTTTGATTTCAGCGCTCATGGAGAATTCTCACAATGCCTGATGACAAGCTGCAATTGCATCCTGCCGACTTTATGTGCGTGACATTACGCTGACGCGTCAGCTTGATGCAAATTGACGGGCTGGTCGAGACGTTCCGAAGCGCTGTCGATTGCTCCTCCCTTGACCTTGCGGCAGTGTGCGGCGCTGGCACGTCAGGGCGCTAGACGCTGCTTGAAGAACCCCAAAATCTCGTCGCGGGCTGCGATGGTCGGCTGACCGGCTTCGTCGATCAGGTGGGCGGTCACGACACTATGCGGCGTCGTAACGTAGCGCTCGAAGAACTCGGGAACATCGGTGCTCGCCGCGTTGTCGGGAAGCACCCGCCCGATGAAACGCTCGCCGAGCGCCTCCTGATAGGCCGCAAAGCGCTGCGCCATGCAAAACTTGTCGCCCTCGAAGCGATAGGCCAGCACGGTCAGATCTTCCCGATCGAGCCGTTCGCGGACGGCCCTGACTTCGTCCGGCGCGATTTCGATGCCTGCCGGATCGTTCAGCGGCAGTGACGGCTGCGAGAGAACCGGCGCCAGCATCGACGGCTCCAGCATCATCGTCAGCGCGAAATTTCCCGTAAAACACATCCCGATGGCGCCGACGCCGGGACCGCCGCACTCCCCGTGCGCAAATCTCGCCAGCGACCGCAGCCACTGCGTCACCGGGCTTGATTGATTGGCGGCCAACGCACGAAACTCAGCACTCACGCAGGCGCGTTGAAACACGGCGGTGCCCTCTTCCACATTGGGAACAGCGCCGTCGCGGCCGAACAGCGAAGGCATGTAGACCGTGAACCCGGCGTCGCGTACCCAGCGGGCGAAACGCGCGACATAGGGGCTGATGCCCGGCATCTCGGTCATCACGATGACCGCAGGTCCACTGCCTGCGACATGCACCGCCTTGCTGACGCCGTCGAGCGCAATCTCGCGGCGCGTGAAATCCTCGAGCGGGTCAGCGTGCTTCATGGATCGTTTTGGCATCTGGCGTCACTCCCCGCGCGCGCAACGATCGGCGCCTCCGGAATTAGCGACGCCGCATCAGCCTTCGTGCCGATCATTGCGATTCCGCGCCGGATCGCATAGTGTCAAAAATGACATTGATCGGGGATTTTTGGACATGACCAGAGTGACGGTCATTGAAATCGAGGGCTGCCTGGCTTCCGGCGCCGCCATCACCCATGACGTGATGGCGACGGCCAACCAGATCAGCAAGACGGCCAAACGTACCTTACCGTTCGACGTCACGACGGTGCGCTTGGGCCCGCGCCGAAAACGAGAAAGGCTGCGTGGCGCCGACCTCGTCATTGTCCCGGGCCTTGGCCTCGGAGTTGCGTCAGCGGACGAACTCGACGCGAAACTGAAGAGCCCGGCCTGCCGCCGTGCGTGCGACATGCTCGCTCAATCGTTCGAAGCAGGCGCCGCGCTCGCCGCGGCGTGCGCAAGTACTTTCCTGCTCGCGGAAACCGGACTGCTGGACGGCCGGCGGGCGACCACGACATGGTGGCTCGGCCCGCTGTTCCGCGAGCGCTATCCGATGGTCGAACTGGCGAGCGACCGGATTGTCGTCGCCGATTGGCCAATTGCGACCGGCGGCGCGGCGATGGCGCAGATGGATTTGATGCTTGCAATCGTCGGCAAGTTCGCCGGACCGAAGCTGGCCAGCGCCTGCGCCAATTATCTGCTGCTGGATGAGCGGCGCTCCCAGGTGCCGTTCATGGCGATCAATTACCTGGCGAGCCAGGACCCGAAAATCGCCAGGGCGGAAAAATGGGTGCGGGAAAATATCGCGCGCGATTTTGCGATCGAGGAACTCGCCGGGGCCGTCGCGCTCGCGCCGCGCACATTTGCCCGGCGCATCGCGGCGACCTGCGGCGTTTCGCCTATTCAGTTCGTTCAACGCATCCGGCTTGAGACCGCAAGATACCTGCTTGAGACCACGCGCCTGTCGGTCGATCAAATTTCCCGGCAAGTGGGCTATGCGGAGCCGTCCACCCTTCGCCGCCTGATCCGGCGCGATACCAAGCATTCACCCGGGCATTTCCGGCCTGCGGCCTGAATCATCGCCCGCGGAGATTCCTTGCGATCGTCTTGCCGATAAGTTCAGTACCGGCATCGATTTCGCTTTCATTCCAGGCGGCGAATCCAAGAAACAGCCCGTGCTCGGCGGTCTTTCCGGTAAAGTGACGGGAAAGCGGCCGCGCCGTGACTCCAATCCTCGCCAGATCGGCCACGAGACGGCAGTCATCCGATCCCGGTTCCAGCCGGGCGAGAAGTTGCATGCCGCCGGCCGGCGGCGTGATCGCGAGCCTGTCTCCGGCCGCTGAAGTCAGCGCATGCGTCAGGTGATCACGGCGGCCGCGATAGATGCGGGTCATCCGGCGAATATGGGCGGCGAAATCGCCGTCGCCGATAAACTCCGCCAGCGCGAGCTGCATCGCCCCCATCACCATCTGGCCGGTATGCCGCTGCATCCTCTCGAATGTCGCAACGAGGCCGTCGGGCACGATCGCGTAGCCCACGCGGATATCCGGCAACATCGGTTTCGAGAAGGTCCCGACATAGAAGACGTTGCTGGCCGTATCGATGCCCTGCAACGCGACCACCGGCCGGCCGTCGAAATGAAACTCGCTGTCGTAGTCGTCCTCGATAACAGCCGCGCCCGCTTCCGCGGCGAATGCCAGCAGTTCCTGCCGGCGCTTGATCGGCATCAGCCTGCCCGTCGGGTATTGATGCGAGGGTGTGCAGAAAATCAGCCGCGGACGATCAGTCCGCCCCGCCAGCCGCAACCCGCTCCGATCCAGCGTCATTCCCTTGACCCGTGCACCGGTCGCCTCAAGCGCCACGCGCGCGCCGCCATATCCCGGGCTTTCGATCCACGCCAGATCGCCCTCATTGAGTATGACCCGCGAGATCAATTCGATGGCCGCCTGGGCCGACGATGTAATGATCAGCCTTCGCGCGTCGGCCTTGACGCCGCGATGCTCCACGAGATGGCTGAGCAACGCCGCGCGAAGCGCCGGATGGTTGGCCCTGATTCCCGCCGCATGCCGGCTGCGGGCCGCGCGGCGCAGACAGCGCGCCCACACCTCGTGTGGAAACTCGCGGGCATCGGCGAGCCCGGGAGCAAATGGCCGCGGACTCCCTCCTTCGTTCGTGAAGTGCCAGTCCGACCGGCTGACCTGCCGCGCCCAACGGGAGACCCGCATGAAGCCGGAAGGCTCTTGATCCGGAGATTGATCAGCGAAGACCAGCTGCATCTTCTCGACCGCCGCGACCACCGGCCGGCGTCCGCGTGCGACGACGATGTAACCTTCCACCGCCAGCTGATCGATGACAGTTGAGACCGTGTTTCGCGAGACCCCGAAATCTTCCGCGAGCCCCCGGCTGGACGGCAGCCGGTATCCCCGCGGCAGGGTGCCCGACAGGATTGCGGTGCGCAGGCGATCGTAGATCTGGCGTGTCAGGCTCCCGCCATCCTGCGGGACGAACTTCAGATCGATCGTTCCGGACAGCAGGCTGGACAAAACTGGCTCCATGATTTTCCTTAAAATGGACCTATCAATCATACCAGTCAAGGTTATGGTTTGTGCAGCCCAGACCGCCAATCGGGATCATCATGCAAACCTATCTGTCGCGCCGCGGCGCATTCCTGCTGTTCGCGGTGATCGTGATCGCCTGGGGCCTGAACTGGACGATTACCAAGACCCTCGTCCAAAGCGTCACGCCGCTATGGACGACGGCATTCCGTTCCGGCATCGCCACGGTGGCGCTGGCCGCGCTTCTTTTCGCACGCGGCGAGATGATCGTGCCGCGCCGCGGCGACCTGCCGGTGGTATTCGTCACGTCGATATTCCATCTGGTGGCGTTTTCGGCGCTGGTCGCCTACGGCCTGCAGTTCGCCGCCGTCGGCCGTTCGATCGTCCTCGGCTACACGACGCCACTCTGGGTCATGCCGGCCGCCTGGCTGTTTCTGGGTGAGCGAATGACACCATCGCGCTCGCTGGGAATGGCGCTTGGTCTGGCTGGCCTTACCGTCATGTTCAATCCGCTTGCCTTCAATTGGGCCGACGTCAACACGCTGGCCGGAAGCGGCGCCATATTGCTGGCCGCCCTGTGTTGGGCAGTCAGCATTGTGTATGTGCGCGCCCATCGCTGGATATCAACGCCGTTTCAGCTCGTCTTCTGGCAGATGCTGCTGGCCACGGTGGTGGTCTCCGTGTTGGCGCTTCTCAAGGACGGCGTGCCGCATCCGGCATGGAGTGCTCAGCTGGCTGGGCTGTTTCTGTTCAGCGGGATCATCGGAACCGCACTGGCCAATTGGGCAATGTCGACTGCCAATCGCAGCTTGCCCGCCGTCGTCACATCGCTCGGGCTGCTCGCGACACCCGTCGTCGGGGTCGCAAGTTCAGCGATCGTTCTTGGTGAAGTGGTCACGGCCGACCTGGTGGTCGCGATGCTCCTGATCCTGGGAGGCATCGCAATCGGAACGATCCCCCGCAGGGAAAAGACTCCGGCGCAAAAGCACGCACCCCTAGTCGTGGAGTCGTAGATCCCGCCATTCGGGCGGCAAGGCCGCGCGAACACATTCGGCCGGCGCAACTGCACTGACGGGGCGAGCCGCCTGAGCGATTGCACTGGACCCATTCCGGGGCAAACGTTCGGCGGCAGTTGCGATGACAAGCAACGCCAGAATGGCGGCAACCGCGCCCAGCGCTGGATTGAGCCACGCCAGCAGATCATTCAACCGAACGAGCCAATATGGAGCCATGTTCGTCAGCCACACAATCGTGAATCGGCGATGTCATCGTCGTCCCGCGCCATCGCGAATGCAATCTGGGAAGTCCGAACCGTGCCTTCGGCGAGTTCGAAGGCTGTTGGCAATACGGTGCGGGACAACGCATGGTTGACATTCATGCTGATCCTGTAATTCTCCATCAGCGACCAATAAGATCTTGCGAAAGCAAGACTGATGCCAGGGATGAGGAAACGCAGCATGGGGCCATTCAGTCGTCGCGCTATTCTTGTCGCCTTCAGCGCCTTCCTGTTCGGCGGCACCGCCACGGCGCAGGATTATCCATCCCGCCCCGTCAAGATCGTCGTACCGTTTCCAGCCGGCGGCTCCAACGACATCATCGCCCGCATCCTGGCGCAAAAACTTGGCGAGAGGACCGGCCAGACATTCCTGATCGAAAATCGCGCCGGCGCCGGCGGAAATATCGGCGCGGATGCGGTCGCAACTTCGGAGCCGGACGGTCACACGCTGCTGCTGACGGCGCCGCCGCCGCTTACGATCAACGCAGCGCTCTACAAGAACCTGCCTTACGATCCGGCAAAGGCGTTCGCTCCGGTGGCGCTGGTCGCCTCGGTGCCGATCGTGCTTGCGGTGCATCCGTCGGTCGAAGCCAGCAACGTCAGGGAACTCATCGCGCTCGCCAAGGCGAAGCCGGGCACCATCAACTTCGGATCGTCGGGCAACGGCTCGACCAATCATCTCGCGGGCGAATTGCTGAAGACCATGACCGGCATCAATATCGTTCACCTCCCCTATAGGGGCGCGGCACCCGCCATGAACGATCTGATCGCGGGGCACATCCCCATGATGTTCGACAATATCCCCGCGGTGCTGCCGCAGGTTCAGGCCAAGACCATCAAGGCGATTGCGGTGGCGGGCGCCAAACGCGCGAGCGCCCTTCCCGATGTGCCCACGGTCGCAGAATCCGGCGTGCCCGGCTTCGAAGCCTCCGCCTGGTTCGCCCTGGTGGCGCCGGCGAAAACGCCAGCGCCGGTGCTTGCGAAGCTGGAAAGCGAGGTTGACGCGATCCTGAAAATGCCTGACGTGCAGAAGCGGTTCACCGAACTCGGCGCCGAGCCCGGCAACATTTCCGGTACCGCTTTTGCACAATTCCTCAGCGAGGAAACCGCGAAATGGACGAAGATCATCCAGTCGTCCGGCGCGACGGTGAACTAGGGCGTGAACCCATAGATTTCGGTGATGTACGCTCTACTGCTAAAGCGACCTGGTGGCTGCAAGCGTGCGATGATCCTCGCCGGGATCTCCAGGCAGGGAGAACATCAAGGGAAGTTAACGTCGGGTCGGCGACGTCCGATGTTCCCCCGACAACGGACATGGAAGCAATCGGCAGAGGACACTTAATTCCTGGTGGCTTTTAAGAGTTCTTTTGCCCTGCTGACACCGCTCTTTGCCTTGAGTGTCAGAGCTGTTGGTTGCGGGCTCCATTCGGAAACCAGTTTTTCTGCCTTCTCAAGTTCTGGTTTGGACAACATGGCAGCCATCTCATTCACATTCTTTTTGGGCGCCAGTTTTGAGAGTTTAAAATACGCATACGATAACGACAAGTCTCTTGGCGTTCCTTTTCCTGCTGAATACGACATGGATAAACTATAGAGGGCCTCGGGCAATCCCTGGTCGCCTGCCAACTTCCACCACTTCAGCGCCTCTTCTGAATTTCCCTGTCTGTCATACAGGATAGCAACATCGTGCTGGGCAAGCGCATAACCGGCTTTGGCAGCAACAAGTTTGTATTTTAATGCTTCATCTGCGTCAGACGTTACAATGACCGCGCCTTGCCCGGCGTAATAACAACCAAGCTTATAGGCTCCCAGCGGGTCGTTAGATGCAGTGGATTTTTGAAACCACTCAAATGCCTGCGTCGGATCCTTTTGGGTGCCGATGCCATTATTATGCATCATGCCAACATGGTATTGCGCCTCTGCATCTCCTTTATTGGCCAATGCGACCATCGCATTAAAGGAATCCGCTTCATTTGCATTGGCAGGCATTGAAAGAACTAAGAGGCATGAAAAAGCTAGGGCCATAAATTTCATGTAATTTCCCCTTTGGTGGGATTCAAACTGACTGTCCGGTTCTGACTCGCAAGCGCAATCTGGAAGCCGGGTCAAACTTGCTCATGGGACCACGCCAAGCGTCTTCAGCTCAGCGTTGGCGGCCTCCCACTCGTTGAAACTGTGCGGGCAATCGCTTGCCGCCAGACGGAACAGGCGAGTTGCTTCGTCTTTCAACCCCTTCGTCAACGAGAGCTCGCCACTGTAGAAATTCGCCTCGCAGACCTGACCCCTCTTCCTGCTGGCGTCACGATGGTCTGCGGCAGCAAGTGCAGCAGCGGGCGTTATCTGGCCCATGAACAATCTGATGACAGGCGCCGGCCAGACGTTCATGTCGATCCGGGAACTGGTTTGCGCCAGGCGGCTCGGGAGATTGTTTCGCTGACTGGCGATCTCGACCCACAGGGCCAGATAGGCATTGTCCGGTGCATGCGCACTTGCCTGGGTAAGATCGGCCAGCGCCTCTTCGGCCGAACCAGCAAAGAGATATGAGCGCCCGCGAGCAAAGTAGGCCAGGGGTGATTTCGGATTGAGCCGGGTCGCCTCATTGTAGTCGGTGATCGCGCGGTCGAAGTCGCCCTTGGCGTGATAAGTAACACCTCGGCCGACGAAAGCCTTGACTGACTTTGGATCGAGCCGGATCGCCGCGTTGTAGTCGGCGACGGCGCGGTCATGGTCGCCCCTGGCGCGATAAGCGGCACCTCGGCTGTTGAAGACGCTGGCATCTTCGGGATCGATCCGGATCGCCTCACTGTAGTCGGCGATGGCGCGGTCGAGGTCGCCCTGTTCGAGATAAACGTTGCCTCGCTTGTCGAAGGCCATGTCGGATTTGGGATCGAGTCGGATCGCCTCATTGAAGTCAGCGATGGCGCGGTCGTTGTCACCCTTGGCGCCGAAGGCGATACCTCGACCGAGAAAGGCCTTGGCGTGTTTGGGTTCGAGCCGGATCGCCTCATTGTAGTCGACGATGGCGCGGTCGTTATCGCCCTTGTCGTGGTAGGTGCTACCCCGATTTTGGAAGGCCCTGGCGAGTTTGGGGTCGAGCCGGATCGTCTCATTGAAGTCGGCGATGGCGCGGTCGTTGTCGCCCTTGGCGTTGTAGGCGTTGCCTCGATTGTTGAAGGCCATGGTGAATTTTGGGTCGAGCCGGATCGCCTCATTCAAGTCGGCGATGGCGCGGTCGTTGTCGCCCTGTTCGTTGTATGCGGCACCTCGATTGTTGAAGGCCATGGCCAATTTAGGATCGAGCCGGATCGCCTCATTCAGGTCGGCGATGGCGCGGTCGTTGTCGCTCCTGGCGCGATAAGCGACAGCTCGATTGTTGTAGTAAGCCGCCAGATCGCGCCCTTTCGATTTCCCCGACTTGATGCCCCGGGTACAGTCAGCGATCGCAGCCTCGGGGTCCTGCGCAGAATCACACTGGTCAGCGGCGGCTGAATAACCCAGGAATGCGGCTGAATAACCCACGAATATCGTGGCGGCAAAAAGCGCGCTCCAGAATCTCCAATCCGTCGGCCTCATGCCATTTCCCTGGGCGAACCTTGATGTCCTGGGATATGTGTCGGAATTTGGCGTTCTGGTTCACATCCATTGGGGCGATCGTGTCGATTTTGGCATGTCGCCAGCATGTTCGGTTAGCGGTCATCCCGGAGGTCGGCCTTCATCAAAGCCGCGTCAATCCGGATTTGGCTGCGCACCAATGGGTCCACGCCCTAAAGGCCTACCGAACCGGTCGCCTAAACGCCGAGATAAGCGCGTTGAACGTAATCGCTCTTGGCAAGCTCAGCGCCGGGACCGCTCAACGCGATCCGCCCGTTTTCCAGCACATAGGCGTAGTGGCAGAGCCGGAGCGCAAGGTTCGCATTCTGCTCGACCAGCACGATCGACAGGCCCTGCTCCCGGTTGATCGTCTCGATCAGGCGGCCGATCTCCTGCACCATGATGGGCGCGAGCCCGAGCGAAGGTTCATCGAGCAACAGCACCTTGGGTGCGGCCATCAACGCCCGCGCAATCGCCAGCATCTGCTGCTCGCCGCCGGACAGCAGGCCTGCCATCTGGTCGCGACGCTGCTTGAGTTTTGGAAAGAAGCCGAACATCCGTTCCACGGAAGCATGCAGGCTGCTGCCTTGCGGCTGCAAATACCCGCCCACGAGCAGATTGTCGTGGACGGTCATCCGCGGGAACACGCGGCGTCCCTCCGGGGACAACGCAATGCCTTGCGAGACGATATCCGGCGGTGACATCTTGTCGATCCGCACACCACCAAAACTGATCTCGCCCTGGCTCGGCGATCGCAACCCCATGATCGCCCGCAACGTGCTGGTCTTGCCGGCGCCGTTGCTGCCGACCAATGAGACGATCTGCGCCGGCGCGACATCGAGGCTGATGCCGGAGATGGCGACCCGATGGCCGTACTCGACGTGGATGTCACGTACCTGAAGCGCTTTGCTCATGCTGCTTCCTCGGCGCCGAGATAGGCCTGTATCACGCTGCGATTGGCGCGGATTTCCGCAGGAACTCCCTCGGCAATCTTCTCGCCGTGGTCCAGCACGACAAGCCGGTCGCACAGCCCCATCACCAGCCGCATGTGGTGCTCGACCAGCAGCACCGAGATGTTCTCCGTCTTGTGCAGTTCCTTGATCAACCGGCCGAAATCGGCGGCTTCTTCCGGGTTCAATCCCGCCACCGGTTCATCGAGCATCAGCAGCTTGGGACGCGCGGCAAGCGCGATGGCAACACCGAGCCGACGCTGACCACCATAGGACAGTTCTCCAGCGCGGCGCTGGCGGAACTGAAGCAGAGACAGGCGTTCGAGCAAAAGCTCGCACCGGCTTCGGGTCGCCGACAGCGCCGCACGTGCGGCGCGGGTGTTGAAAATCGAACCCAGCATCGAGACCGGCGTGGTCGCAAACGCGCCACGCATGACATTCTCGATGACCGTGGCATCCGGGAAGATCGTCGTGGCCTGGAACGTCCGCACCAATCCCTCGCTGACGATCGCGCTCGGCTTCTTGCCGACAATGCTGCGCTGCTCGAAGCGAATGGCGCCCGCCGACGGCGACATGACCCCGCTGACGACATTAAAGCAGGTTGTCTTTCCGGCGCCGTTGGGGCCGATCAACCCGACAATCTCACCTGACTTGATCGAGAACGAAACGTCCTTCAGCGCATTCAGGCCGCCGAACCGCCGGCTGATCGCATCCACTTCCAGTAATGCAGCGCTCATTTCGGCGTCTCCGTCTCCGAGCCCTTGCTGAAGAAGGATCGTCCGATCGAAACGAGACCGTTCGGGATGAACAGCAATACGCAAAGCAGTATCACGCCGTAGATAATGTGCTGCGCACCGACGAAGCCGCGCAACAGCTCCGGCAGAGGCGTCAGGAACAAAGCGCCAAGGACGCCGCCGATCATCGTGTGACGCCCGCCGACGACGAGCATGGTGATGTACGCGATCGAGTCGTTGAACGTGAAACTATCCGGCGACAGGAAGCGGATATAGTGGACCATCGCCGCACCGGCGGCCCCTGCGATGCCGCTACCCAGCGCAAAGGCCACGATCTGATAATGGCTCACATCGATGCCGCTCGATTCGGCGAGGCGCACGTTCTCCGCGATGGAACGAAACGCCCGTCCGTACTGCGACCGCATCAGGGCCCAGACGAACGTCACGACGATAATGAAGGCGGCGAGCGCGAAATAGTAGAAGCGCAGGCGCGTCGAGAGCGGGAGGCCGAAAATAGATATGGCGGGAATCCCGAGCAGCCCGTTGGCGCCGTGGGTGACACTTTCCCAGTTCAGCACGATCAGCGTGAAGACCTGCCCCGCCAGAAACGTGACCAGCACGAAATAAACGCCACGCAGCCGAAGCAAGACCTTGCCGAGCAGCACCGCCGCCAGCCCCGTCACAAGCCCGGCCAGCACGATGCCGAGGATCGGCGGAAGCTTGAAGCTCAGCGCGGCCAGGGCCGAGACGTAGGCGCCCGCGGCCACGAACGCCGCGTGTCCGAGCGATATCTGCCCGACCGACGCAATCAGGCCCAGGCTGACCGCGAAGATCGAATTGAGCAGCATCAGGTTCGCCAGATGGATGTAGAACTGGTTTGTCGTGAGCTGCGGCAGGACGAGAGCCGCCGCGAGCACCACGACCAGCGCGATACCTGGCAGCAAACGGCGACGTGGCGCGAGGCGCGGCCCATCGCGGCCGATGGCGGCGGTGGATGATCCCTCCAAGTCAGGCCTCCCTTTGTCCCAAAAGGCCGGCGGGCCGAACCAGCAAGATCAGAATGACCAGCAGAAGCTGCAGAATGTCGGACACCAGCGACCCGAAGATCGTGGCGGTGAAGCTCTCGATCATGCCGAGCAGAAGGCCACCGACCACCGCGCCCGGGACCGAGCCAAGACCGCCGAGAATGACGACCACGAAGGCCTTAAGCATCGGCGTGAGACCGACAAAGGGCGAGACCGAGAATACCGGCCCCATCAGCGCCCCGGCCAGCGCCGCGAGCGCGACGCTCATGCCGAACGCCAGCGGATAGATGTAGTTGACGCGGATGCCCTGGATCAGCGCGGTCTCGGTATCCTGGGCGACCGCCCGCATCGCCCGTCCCAGCCGGGTCCGCTGCATGAAAAGCCAGAACGCGGTAAAGATCAGCGCGGCTGCGGCGATGACGACAAGCCGCGACCATGGAAAACTGAACGGACCGATCGCCAGCGTGCCCGTCACGATATCGGGCATCGCCCTCGGCTGAGGTCCCCACAGCAGCACGGCGCCGTTCTGAATGATCACCGAGATCGCGAGCGTCGCGATCATTCCCGACATCTCATCCGAACGAAACGGCTGGATCAACGCGCGTTCGACCAGCATGCCGAGTATGCCGATCGTCAGCGCCGCGATCAAAAGGCAGACGACGAACGGGATCTCCCAATAGACGTAGGTGAAGAATCCCGTAAAGGCACCGAGCATGTAGAATTCGCCATGCGCGAAATTGACCACGCGCATGATCCCGAACACCAGCGTGAAACCGACCGCCATCAGCATGTACATCGCGCCGATGACGAGACCGTTCAGCACAGCCTGCGCAAGAAGTATCGAATAGTCCAAACCCGTTCTCCCGCGTCAGGCGGCGTCTATTTTCCAGGAGATGCCTGCAACGCTCATTCACAGACCTTGGGCGTGCACTTGGCCACGACCTGCGCCACGCCGCCCTTGAGCTGCGCCACGTAGAATGGCGCGTCGAGCTGCTGGTTCGATTTCCACTGCGCTTCGCCGATCCAGTTCACCTTGCCGAGCACGGTTTCGAAATCCTTCAGGCCAAGTAACGCTTCGCGTACCTTGTCGCTATCCGTCACCGTTCCCGACTTCTGCATCGCAGCGAACACCATCTGCACGTTGGCGTAGAAGAACGGGCTGAAGGCGTTCAGCGGCGTCTTGTACTTTGTCTCGAAGCGCTTGGTGTATTCCTGGATCGCCGGGGAATCCGTATTGATCGGCTGATGGACGTAGACGTTCTCGGTGGCATCCTTGCCGGCAACCTTCAGGATATCAGCGGTGGCGTCGCCGCCGGTCCGGATGATCGGCCCCTTGAAGCCAAGCTCACGAAGCTGCTTGACCAGCAATCCTGCGGTCTGCGGCGCGTTGCCGTTGAGTTCAAAGGCATCGATGCCCTTCGCCAGCACGCGCGTCAGCAGCGGCACGAAATCGACGCGCTCGCGCTCGAAGAACTCCTTGGCAACGAATTTGGCACCGACCGCCTCATAGGCAGCTTCGTTGGCGGCTCCGACCTGCTGACCGGACTCGTCGTTCGGGAACAAGCCGCCGATCTTCTTGGCGCCCAACTTCTGCACCACCCACTTGATTTGCGGATCGGAGAACACGTCCGACGGGATCACCGGACGGAAGCTGTACTTGTATTCGGCCGACAGCGCCTTCGGGGTGAAGGCCATGGTCATGGTGATGACCTTGTTTTCCGTGCTGACGGGGAGAAGCGCCAGCGCCGGCGCCGATCCGAGCGGACCGACCACGAACTTGATGCTGTCGTCGAACACCATGCGGTTGAACGCGGTCAGCGCGTCCGCCGCCTTGTAGTGGTCGTCATAGGCGACGATCTCGACATTGTACTTCTTGCCGCCGACCTCCAGTCCGCCCTTGCTGTTGACGTCTTCAGCGGCGAGTTCGGCCGCGCCCTGCATCGCCATCCCCCACGCAGTTCCGGCGCCGGAAAGCGTCGCCAGAACGCCGAGCTTCAATGTCTGCGCTGACGCCGAATATGAGGAAACAGCGCAGGCCGTCGAAAGAAGCGCGACCTTCAAAAATCCACGCATGGCTACCTCCCTGATGTCGGGGAGCAGCTTGCTGCCAACCCCTCTCGATTTTTCTGTTGCTTTCGTCCGGGCCCTATCGGGCGACGGGATGGCGGAACCTATCTTAGGGAATTGACTAAAGTCAACTGTTGACAGTTTGAGGCCCATGCAGGAAACATTCCTGCCGCCCCGTTCGGGCCACGACGCAAGCAGGCATGACGGATATGATCAGGAACGAAACAGAACAGGCGGGAGCCAAATGACATATCTCGTCGCCATTGACCTGCCGACGCTGGCCGCCGGCGATCGCTTTAGGAAGCTATTGCAGCGTCCCGGCATCCTGCAGATTCCCGGGGCCCATTGCGGCCTCGCCGCGTTGCAGGCGAAGGCCGCGCAGTTTGAAGCGCTGTATCTGTCGGGAGCGGCGATGTCCGCATCGATGGGGCTTCCGGACCTCGGCATCCTCACGATCGACGACGTCTGCTTCTTCGTCCGGCAGGTTTCCCGCGCGTCGCAACTTCCCGTGCTGGTGGACGGCGATACCGGCTTTGGCGAAGCGCTGAACGTGATGAACATGGTGCGGGCGTTCGAAGACGCGGGCGCTGCGGCCGTCCAGATCGAGGATCAGATCCTGCCGAAGAAGTGCGGCCATCTCAACGACAAGAAGCTGATCGCGCCCGAGGATATGGCAGCCAAAATCGCCGCCGCCGCCAAGGCGCGGCGGCATCTCTACATCGTGGCCCGCACCGATGCTGCCGCGGATGAAGGGCTCGACAGCGCCATCAACCGGGCCCGGCTGTATGTCGAAGCCGGCGCCGACGCGATCTTCCCCGAGGCGCTGCACGACCCGGAAGCGTTCCGCAAATTTTCCGAAACCATCAAGGTGCCGCTGCTGGCCAATATGACCGAGTTTGGACGAACGCCGTTCATGACGGCGTCCGAGTTCGAGGCGCTCGGCTATAAGATGGTGATCTGGCCGGTCAGCGCGCTTCGCGTGGCCGCAAAGGCGCAGGCCGAACTGTATGACGGCATCCGCAAAGACGGCGGCACCCACCGCCTGATCGATCGCATGCAAACGCGGGCCGAACTATACGCGACCATCGGCTATCACGAATACGAGGCCCTCGATTCATCGATCATCACGTCGATCACGCCCGAGGGAATGCCGCAAAAGCAAACCGGTCGATGAAAGCGGCGGCTGGAGGCTATCTGCGCGACTGAACCGCGGCCTTGCTTTTGCCTGTCCACGCCGCACCTGCCTTCGGCTTCCGGACGGGCGGCGCGACTTCTTGCCGGGCGGCCGCTTCCCTCATCTGCTCCTCGACATACTGGCGGGCATTGCTGATGTGCAGCCGCATCTTGCGTTCGGCTTCCACGGGATCCCGCCGCATTAGCGCCGCGACGATGTCCTTGTGCTCACGCAGAGCCTGTTTGGCGCGCCCCGGTTTTGTACTCGATTTGTAGCGGTAGACCCGAAGCAGATAATAGAGGTCTTCGCACAGCATCTGGACCAGCCGCGCATTGCGGCTGCCCTTGACGATGCGGAAATGGAAATCGAAATCCTTCGATTCCTGATAATAGCCGGTGCCTTCCTGGACGCTCTTCTGCTGCTGGTGCTGGTCCAGCAGTTCGGAAAGCGCCTCCAGTTCATCGTCCGTCATATGCTGGGCCGCGAGCCCGCATGCCATCCCTTCCAGCGCCTCACGAACCTGCAGCACTTCATACAGATCGCTCGGCGACAGGCTTGCGACGCGGACGCCGATGTTCGGCGTCCGCTGCAGCAGCTTCCGGCCTTCGAGCCGGCGGATGGCTTCGCGCAATGGCCCGCGGCTGACGCCGAGCGACGCGGCCAGCGCCTGCTCACTGATCTTGCTGCCCGGCTGCAGGTCCCCGCTCATGATCGCCGCCTCGATCCGCTCGGCGAGCGCATCCACCAGCGACTGGGCAGAGACCTTGTTGCTCAAGATGCCGTTCATGAAAGCCTTTCGATACCGCTCCCGTGGGAGCCCGCACAGACACCTGCCGGCTCGCTTCTCGGCCAAGCCCTTGTACTTACTAGAGCCTTTTCCGTTCCGATGGAATCGGAACGGGGCTCTAAATTCTTGTTTTGACGCGTTTTCTTGACGCGAACCGGTGTCCACTTCGCTGGAAAACGCTCTAGTATGTCCCTTCGTGAAGGACAATCAATCGTGGAAACCTGCGTTCCCGCAACTGTATACAACTAAGCGATGGCCGTTCGATAAACCACATTGCCTTCGAACAGGCGGCGGGCGCTGCGGTAGACCGCGCCATAGTCCGCCTTCACCGCGCCGGAGCCGGCAGGCGAAACGCCGGCGTCGACCAGCGTGACGCCCGACGGATGCGCGATACGAATGGGCCCGTTCGCCTTGCACAGTTCGGCCGGAATGCTTCCGGGAATGCGCGACGCCACCGCAAGGCAAATCGCTCCGGTAATGGGTGTAGCGCGATGCGGCAGCCCGACCGAGATCATCCGCACCCAGATGTCGGCATCCGCCGGCGCGAGCTCGCGCCCCGACAGCGTTCGTCCGGCCCGCGGGCCCGTCACCATCGCGACCTTGGGAATACCGGTCATCCGCCGCGCCTGCTCGAGATCCGGTGCAATCCCCATCTTGACCGATGCCGCGCAGCGGATCGCTTCCATGCGCTGCAGAAAGACAGAATCATTGTCGAGCACGTCAGGCAGTTCATCGCCCGACTTGCCGACTGCGCTTGCCGGAACAAAGACGCAGGGGTTGGCGGCATCGACGCAGGACGCCTTCACGCTTTCCCCGCCGCCGATGTCGAGATCGTCAACCGCGTTTCCGGTCGGCAGCAGCTTGCCGGTCCGCGCGCCGCCGGGCTCAAGGAACTCCAGCCGGATCGGCGCCGCCTTCCCGGCGATGCCATCGATCTCGATATCGCCGGTGGCCGCCAGCGAACCATCCTCGACCGGAAAGCGCGCAACGATGATCTTCGAGGTATTGGTGTTGTGAATGCGGACCGTGGCTTCGCCATTGGCTGGCGCCGTCACCAGCCCTTCGTCGAGCGCGAACGGCCCGACCGCCGAGGACATGTTGCCGCAATTAGCGCCATAGTCGACAAAAGTGTCGCGCACACCGATCTGCGCGAAGGTGTAGTCGACATCCGCATCCGGCCGGCTCGGCGGGCCGATGATGCAAATCTTCGACAGCGACGAGATGCCGCCGCCCATGCCGTCGAGTTGCCGGCCATTGGGGTCGGGCGAGCCCATGACCTCCAGAAAGATAGGGTCCCAAGCCTTCGGGTCGGCCGGCAGATCGTCCCTTCGGAACATCACCGCCTTGGAAGTGCCGCCCCGCATGAACACCGCACGAAGTCGAGCATTTGCCATGGCCGATCCCTGTCCTTATTTCAGCGGCTCGGCATCCAGGCGGATGATGTCTGCCGGACCGCCCGGCTGCGCCGGATAGCGTTGTAGCACGAGCGGGTCATGGCCGGGCACGATGTGCGCCAGCGACGACGCCTGCCGGCGCATCGCGTCATAACCTTCGAGCGTCTCGCTGACGTCGACCACGACCGGGAAAGGCCGGTACTGTTCGAAATTCGCATAATAGTGCGACGCGTCCGAGGCGAGTACGACCCATCCGCGCCGGGTTCGGACGCGCACAAACTGCAGACCGCGCGAATGCCCGCCGACCAGGTGCACCGTGACACCATCGGCAATCTCGCTCGCGCCATTATGAAACTTCACGCGGCCCTGGAACAGTTTGCCCACCATCGCGGTGACGTCGTCAGCCTCAAACGGATGCCGCAAACTGGAATGGCACATGCACCGGCCGGTGCAGTATTCCATTTCGCGATCCTGAATGTGATAGCGCGCGTTCGGAAATATCTCGTGATTGCCGGCGTGGTCGTAATGCATATGGGTCAGTACGACGTCCTTGACACCGGCAAGATCGACGCCCGCAGCCTTCAGGCCTTCCACAACCGGGCGCGTTATCTTGCGCGCGCGGCGCTTGGCCATGTCAGCGTCGAAGCCGGTATCGACGATGATGGTCTGGCCGTCGCCCTTCAGCACCCAGACGAAGAAATCCATCGGCATCGGCCCGTCATGCGCATCGCCACCGAGGAAATTTTCCGAAATGCGCCGTTCGGCATTATGGGCGTAACGGACCGCCAGAATCTCGTATTCCGACATGCGCTCCCCTTAGCTTGCTGGAGTGTCCTGCGCCTTGCGCCATTCCAGCAGCCGGCGGATACCCTCCTCGATGGAAACCTCGGGCTTCCAGCCCAGCATCTTCTCGGCTTTGGCGATGCTGAAATCGAGCTGCTTGGTCACGCTCGATCGCACGCTCGAAGTAGCCGATTTGTAGACCGGCTTGAGGTCGCTGCCGGTGAACTTCAGCAACAGCGCCACCACCCGATTGAGATCGGTCGCAACACCCGATGCGACGGTAAAGCTCTCAGCCGTGATGTCGGACGCCATCGCCATCACGTTGGCGCGGGCGACGTCAGCGACGTGAACATAGTCATGTACCTCGCTGCCGTCGTCCGGAATCACCGGCGGCTCGCCGCGCATGATGCGGTCGTAATTCTCCATGATGTAGAGCGCATTGACGCCGCGATAGTGCTGGCGTTCGCCGTAAACCGTTGCGTATCGCAGCGCGATTCCCTGGATGCCGTGCTTGGCGCTGTACAGACGGCAGAGATTTTCGCCGATCAGCTTGGTGCACGCGTACAGCGCCGTCGCGGGTTGGAAGGTGCCGAGCTGCGCCGGGGCTGACTCGTCGATCAGGCCCGGTGCCGGATCGCCGTACACGGCGATCGAGGACGAAAACACCACCTTCTTGACGTTGCGATAGCGGCACGCCTCGAAGATGTTGACCTGCCCCTCGACATTGACCGCAAGCCCGAGGCTCGGATTCTGGCTGAGCGGCAACGTCAGGAAACCGGCGATCGCGAACACGCCGTCGCAGCCTTCGAAGGCGTCATAAAGTTCGTTGATGCGCAGGATATCGCCGCGCACGAGCTTTACTCTGGGGTCTCCCAATAGCGACCGGACTGTATCGGGACTGCCCAGCGCGTAGTTGTCGAGCAGTACGACTTCCCGCGCCCCCTGACTCAGCAATTGTTCCGCGACATGCGATCCGATCAGGCTGGCGCCACCGGTCACGACAAATTTTCCTTGGGCGATCTTCATGGACGCTCACACATCGCGGCAAACTGCACAGGCTGTCTCAAGTCTCGCTCCCGTTGATCATCTGTTGGACCGATGCAGGCCGGTGGCCGCGAGCATCGCGGCGGTGCCCGACCGAATTGCACGGACGCTACCGCCCTCGCCCCAAACTGTCTACAGTTTTCATCATGCGGCACCGGTGCACGCCGTTGCACCGCCTGCGGGGCTGCGCCGTCGCCTTGGCACCGGCGCCTCTGTATAGAGTCGAGCGATGAGTCTGCTTCAGCGATAGCTCGGCACGACCCCGCAACAAAAGAATCGGGAGAACGACATGTCTGAGAAGGTCGCGGTCATCGGAATGGGGCAGATGGGATCGGGGATGGCAGGACGACTGAGGGAGTCCAACCTCGACGTCGTCGGCTATGACGTCAACGCCGATCAGCGCGCGCGCCTCACGAAGGACGGCTTTCGGATGGCATCGAGCATCGCGGAAGCGCTCGAGGGCCGCAACATCGTGCTGACCAGCCTGCCCGATCCGAAAGCCGTGACGGAAGCCTGGCTCGGCGCCAATGGAATTGTCTCCCATGCGGCCAAGGGCACGCTGTGCATCGAGCTGAGCACCATCGACCCGCAGACGATGCGGCAGGCCGCCGAGGCAGCGGCCGCCAAGGGAATCGCCGTGGTCGATTGTCCGGTCAGCGGCAGCCCGAACGAGGCGCGCGCCGGCAAGCTGATCCTGATCGCCGGCGGCGAGCGAGCCGACGTGGCCCGCGCCGAGCCGATCCTCAAGCTGCTCGGCGACGAATGGAAGTACACCGGCCCGGTCGGAACCGCGAAGGTCGTCAAGATCGTCAACAACATGATGTCGATGGGCAATGTCCTGGTCGCGGCGGAAGCCTTTGCGCTCGGCGTGGCCGCAGGCGTCGAGCCGGACAAGCTTTATGACGTGCTGTCGGTCAGCGGCGGCCGCTCGCATCACTTCACCAAGCGCTTTCCGAACGCGATCAAGGGAGATTTCTCGCCGGGATTCAAAATGGAGCTGGGCGAGAAGGACCTCGCACTTGCGGTCGAACTCGGGCGAATGACCCGGATGCCGACGCCGTCGGCCTCCGCGACGCGCGAACTTTATGCGCTGGCATTGGCCGAGGGCTTTCGCGGCCAGGATATCGTGGCGCTGCTGAAGATGTATCAGAACTGGGCGAAGCCGGCCTGATACCGTCAGCTCGTTGGAGGCCTCGCTCAAGGCACCCAGGTCGTCTCCGGCGCTTCCTGCGCGCCACGCGGCGCGAAGACGACCTTCTTCGCCGGCGCCTTGTGCAATTCGCTGACTTCGAGCAGGCGCGTGACCTGTGCGATCTCGGTGACTTTTTCGAGGGTTTCAAGCCGCTCGAACAGCGGCGCGATATTCTCGCGCGGAAGGCTGCGGGCGGCGCAATCGTTGAACTTGTCCCACAATTCGCTGCTGCTCATCGGATTGTCGCCGCCGCGACCGACAAGATTGTCGACGCGCCGCGAGAGGCGGGTACCGTCCTTGAGCGTCACGATGACTTCCGCGCCCCATTGGTCCTCGGCATCGTCGGCCATATCGGGATGCGGGCTTGCGGTCGTGAGATCCAGCAGCCGTGTGATCTCCGGATCGAAATGCGCGTCGCCCTCAAAATCCTTCAGCCGAAGCACGCCATAGCGAAGCGCGCGCGCGACGACATACTGGACGCTGAATTTGGCTTGCAGCGACGTCTGCGGATGCGGATTGTTGGTATGGCGCAGGCGCCGGCCATGCGGCAGCACCTCGATGCGGCTGATGTCCGCGCCTTTGACCTTGTCCTCGCGCCGCAACTGGAGCGCCATGGCGATCGCTGGATGCGTGCTGCCGCAACAAGGGAATTGCTTGAGCGCGATCGATTTCGCCTCGATCTCCCACGGCGCGCCCCAGTTCTCAAAGAGCTTATCGGGGTCGAACGTGCCGGGCCCGTTGAAGACGTTGAGGAAACCTTGTTGATGCTCGAACACGTCGGTGGCGGCGTCAAACCCTCCCTCGGCCAGCAGGGCCGCAAGCAGGCCGTTGCGGCAGCACTGACCGATGTGGAGCGGCTTGGTCATGGTGCCGAAATTGGCCTTGAGGCCACCTGCGAGCGAGGCCGCCATGCACAGCGCCATCGTCGTCCTGGCATGATCGAGCTTCATGAGATGGCAGGCGGCCGCCGCGGTGCCAAAAATGCCGAGCGTCGCCGTCGGATGCCAGCCCTTGTCGTAGTGATGAAAATTGACAGCACGCGCCAGCCTGATCTCAACCTCGACGCCGATCACGTAGGCGGCAATCAGGTCTTCGCCGGTCCCGCCGCGCTCCTCTGCCAGCGCAAACAGCGTCGATACCAGCGGCACCGAATGATGACCGCCCATGATGCCGCTGAAATCATCGAAATCGAGCGCGTGCGACGCCGTGCCGTTAACGTGCGCGGCGTCGAGTGCGCTGGTGCGCCGCGCTGAGCCGAAAATCAGCGCGGGTCCGGGCGCCGTCGCGACACCCGGGGTCTTGAGGAGGATCTGCGTGCAGGGTTCCGGATAGCCGGCCAGGGTCACGCCGATCGCATCGAGAATGCAGGCTCTTGCCGACGCGACCGCTCCCTTTGTGAGCTGACGCTTCTCGAAGGCCAACACCCGCTGGGCCAGATGCTGGAGCAGCGTGGTTCCGGACGAAGCGTGCTCTGCCGAACTTGCCTTCGACGATGCAACAGACGCGTCACTCATGTCGGTTCTCCCGTGTAGGCTTCAGTCCGCCGCTGCCGCGCTGCGTCCTGCAATCCGCCCGAACGTCGCGCCCGACACCAGACCGGTGCCCGCCGGATAATTGTCGTAGAACAGGCCGCCGACCATTTCGCCGCAGCAGAACAGGCCCTTGATCGGCCGCCAGTCGGTGCCGATCACCTGCGCCGTCTCATTCACCTTCAGTCCGCCGAAGGTGAAGGTGATGCCGCCGGTGGCGCTGTAGGCGTAGAACGGCGGTTTTGCGATTCGAAGCGCCCAGTTGGTTTTCTCCAGCGCCAGCCCCTTGCTGGAAAGACCATCCTTCTTGGTCGGATCGAAGCCGTCGTCCATATCGCGGGCGCACGAATTATATTCGTCGAGCGTCTTCAGCGCCTGATCCCTGTCGTCGAAGTCGAGTTTTTCAATGAGATCTTCCAGCGTGTTGGCAGTGATCGGCTTGCTGGTCTGGTAGCGCGGCTCCAGCAGGTGAACGACTCTGGAGTCGAAGATCTGCCAGGCCTTGGCGCCGGGTTCGGCCAGGATCGCGCGCCCGAACTTGGCATAGGTAAAGAGCGCACCGTCTTCGCCTTCATCGACGAAGCGCCGTCCCTTGCGGTTCAGCATGACGCCATAGACATAGCTTAGCCGGTTGCTGCGATCTGTGAGTTCGCGTGGTGCAAACTCGCCCCAATCCGCGCTGATCGGCGTGGCGTGGCAGCCGCTCCACTGTCCCCACGGCATGGCGCCGATGTTCATCGCCATCCGCAAACCGTCGCCCTGGTTGTGCGGCGTGCCCCGCACCTTCGCCGCACCGACCAGCGGACCGATATGCTGGGTGCGCATCTGTACGTTGGCTTCGAATCCACCGCAGCCCAGGATCACCGACCTGGCATTCAGGACCGAGACGCCGTCGTCATCACGCACCTTGACGCCGTTGATCCTGCCATCGTCGCCTACCAGCAGCTCGGTCGCCGCAGTTCCATAGCGAATTTCGATGCCGAGCCGCTCGGCGGTCGAGAACCAGCTCCGCGACAGGCCAACGCCTTCGTGTTCGGCGCGCACGACCAGGCCGCGCGCCCACACCATGACGTTGTCCTTCTTGACCGCGGAAAGCGTGATCGCCGGCTCCATCTTGATGCCCCCGACCTTCTTCATCCATTTCACGGTGTCGAACGAGTTGTGGACGAGCAGCTTCGACAACACCGGATCGGTGCGTCCGCTGGTGACGCGCATCAGGTCGCCGTGAAAATCCTCCTTCGAGTACGGCGATACGCCGTCATAGAAGTTCTCGTATTCATCCTCGACGTCAGGCAGCAATTCACCGATCTCACGGGGATCGTCAAACGCAAAGCGCAGCACGCCGCCGCTCCAATGCGTGTTGCCGCCGCGCATTTCCCGCGGCGCCTTCTCGATCACAACGACGCGCTCGGCACCATTCTCCTTGGCGGACACCGCGGCAGCCAGAGCGGCGTTGCCCGCACCAACGACGATGACGTCATACTTGTTCATTACTCAACTCCTGTGGGATTGACCTGGTGTGGATCGCAGCGAGGCGGCGATTGCGGCGCGTGCCTTTGCCGCCTCTTGTTCGGAATTATCTTTTGTCGGGCGTTTCTTTCCGGCTATCGATCCGATGTTGCGATCCGGCGCGGGCGGTCTCGGCCATCGCGCTGAGGCGCAGTTCGTAGCCGCGGCGGACGTGACGGCGGGCCAGCTCTTCGGCGGCAGCCTCGTCGCGCCGCGCGATGGCATTCGCGATCGCCTGGTGCTCTCCCAGCGCTTCCGTGATACGGCCGGGTGCCGCGAAGGTGGTGCGGCCCAGCAGTACGACAGAGTCATGCAGGTCCTGCAGACTCTTGATCAGGAACCGGTTGTGAGCGGCGCGGTAGATCTGCTCGTGGAAGAGAGTGTTTTCCCGGGCGTGGACTTTCGGGTCATCAGGCAATTGACGATGCGAATCCAGCATCGCCTGCAGCATGTGGATTTCGGTCGCGTCGGCAAAGCGTGCAGCCAGTGCCGCGGCAGTACCTTCAAGCCGCTCGCGCACATCGTAGAGTTCGGCCACCGCCCGAAGGTCGTGTTGCGCGACCGACAGCCCGCCGCCCGGCGCATGGACCAGCATGCCGTCGGATTGCAGGCGGCGCATCGCCTCGCGAATGGGTGTGCGGCTGACCTTGAGCCAGGCGCACAACTCCAGTTCGAGAACACGTTGGCCGGCTTCGAGTTGGCCTTCCTGGATCGCATTGCGGATGGCCCGATAGGCATGCTCGGCGAGCCCGCCGGCCGCCCGCGATGACGCGGAGCCCGGAAAGATCACAAGCGTGTCGTCCTCAGCAGTGTTGGAAATCGCGGCCTCCCAGAAAGCCAGATCGGAGCTTTCCGCTACGTATAACTATGTATACAAAGATATGCAAAGAGAATCTTAGGGGTGAAATGCCAACGGTTCAGCCAGGGGCTCGCCCCGCGGAGCGCAGTATTTTGGGCGTTGGCCCGCACGGGCCGCCAAGTCCGCACCCCCGGGCGGGCCGACATAACGGGTGTCGCTGACGCGCCATTCCCCGGGCCTGTTGCCGGCATGGCCGGCGGATGAACCTGTCTCGCTGGATCGGTGCCGATATTGTTGCGGCTCGGCGGTCTTGCCGTTGCGACGGCTGGCGCCGGACAGCGCGGTCCCCGCCCCGATGGCGGCGCTAACCAAATCGAAGCTCCATGCGGCCCGGCGGCGGGCACCGGCCAGGGATTCAGCACCGGCGTTGCCAACGCTACGCGCGTCAACGGCGTGGCGATGCACGTGCTGGATTCGAGCTGATGTGGAATCCGCCGAACCACGCCCGCTCCCGGCGGCTGCGCGTTCTGCTCGCTGGCGGCAAAGCGCGGACGTCTCACGCAGTAGCAGCGCAGCGCCTTAAGCCGTGTCGGCGCTTTGTGACGTCCGTCACGGTGAAGCTAACGCGCAAACCTATTCTGGCAATCACAGAATAAGGGGACAGGCAATGAACGCCACTCACTCACAGGCGTACCTGAATGGAATTGAGAAGATTGGTTGTCGTATCGATGAACTGCAGCGCCTGCTGCGTTTTACCGAAGGCCAGCGGGAAGCGCGAACAGCGGTCCGACAATTGAACCAATCGTCTCCGCTCCTCGGCAAGGATCGTATTCGTCTTTTCGATCGCGAATTTGACGACGCCCTTCACCGGGCTGTTTTCGCCGAAGTCGGTGATCTCCTTTTCGATCGTGATGAGATATTCGTAACTCGAAAGCTCCTCGGAAATCTGAAGCAGTTCCCGGATTGTCGACGTAATGCAATCGGCGTCGCCAGTGGAAATATCGGGTCGCTTGGCGGTCTGAACGAGATCACCCATCAAGTTCTGGAATAGCGGCTTTATGGCTTCGACCTTTTTGAAATCGCTTTCGCTGAGGACGCCGCTGCTGGACACGTTCGGCGCCAGCACGAGCATCGTGACGCCGAGGGCGAGCGGCCGCACCCATCCGCGACGCAGGCGGGTTATGGACCGACCATTGGCCGCGCAAGCGGGTTTCTTGCCGCCCCCCACCACTCTGCCCATCATTTTCCAGACGGCGGTTACGCCCATTGGATCAGCCTCGGACCTGGTCGCCAAGCATAGTTCGCGATTGCGTGCGCTGCTAGGGCGGACCGAACCTGGCCTGCGTCATTTTTGCACGACGAACGCGCGTTCCGGCGTGAGTGGGCAGGCCCGTTTGGTTGTTCTGCATCGGCTTTTGTGTATTATCTGCCCCGAGAGGAATAGAGCTGTGCGTGATGAGAAAAATCAGCGACTGCTCGCGGCTGGGGAGGCCGTCCCCGGTTTGGTTACGGACCCGGGAAAATGACCGATCTCTCGCAGCGGACATTTCGCGCCGTCGCGCTGCAGCGCGCCGCTTCGCCCGAACAGCTTGATCATCTCGTCCGCATTACCAGACCGTTTGACTGGATGCTGGTATTTGCCATTTGCATCGCCCTTATCGCAGCCGTCACATGGGGCATTGTGGGCCGCGTCCCTACCCGTGCTGAAGGCCAGGGCATTCTGATCAGCGGTGGCGGCCGCGTCGTCGAGGCGTCTTCTGCCGCCTCCGGCCGGCTGGCAACCATCAGCGTCATGGTCGGTGACCGCGTCACCCAGGGGCAACCGATCGCAGAGATCGTTCAGACCGACATCCAGCAACGCCACCAGGCTGCCGTCGAAGTTTTCCGCGAGAAGGAACGCCAGCACGCTGACCTGATCGACAAAACCAAGCGCGAGCTCGCGTCAAAGGCACAGAACTTTGCGAAGCTCGAAGCCGCGTTCAACCAGGTCATCAAGGCGACCACGCAGCGCATCGACTATCTGTCGAACGACGTCAAAACCCTCGAGGATCTGATGGCGAAGGGATTGACGACGCGGCGCACGCTTGAGGAGCGTCGCCGGGATCTCAACGACGCCCAACAGCGAAAAGAAGACACGTTCAATGAAATCCTGAAGATCCGGACGACTCAGACCGATCTGGAAACCCAGCGCGAACGCGAGAGCCAGACATCCGAGTTTGCCCTCAATGACGCCCGCCGGCAGATGGAATCCGCGGCGGGACTGCTGACCCAGAACACCCAGATCATCAGCCCGGTGGATGGTCGCGTGCTCGAAATCAAGGTCTCGGCGGGCGCCGTGCTTGCGGTCGGCGCACCCGTCGTCGCGATCGAAAGCGAAGGCCAGAAGCTGGAAGCCCTGATCTATATTCCCGCCGAGCGCGGCAAGAACGTCAAGCTCGGGATGCCGGTCCGCATCGAGCCAAGCACGGTAAAGCGCGAGGAATTCGGGACCATGGTCGGCACCGTGGTGACGATCTCGGACTTCCCGATGACGCCGCAGGGCATGGCAGCCGTCCTCCACAACGACAATCTGGTTACCCGGTTTTCAAAGGAAGGAGCCGCCTACGCCGCAACGGTCAGCCTGGAGCAGGACCCCGAAACCGTCAGCGGATACCGCTGGGCGGTTGGACAGGGGCCGCCGATCCGCCTCTCCAGCGGAACGCTGACGCGCGCGGAAATCACCACACGGCGGCAACGCCCGCTCGACCTGGTGGTGCCCCTCATCAGGCGGTTGACCGGAATTGATGGATAGCGCCCCGCCGCAGCAACCGCTTCCGCCGCAGTTCCGGCCGCCTTCCCTCTGGCACCGGTTCCGAAGGCTGTTTTGGCGCAGGAACGTCAAGAAGACGCCGACCATCCTTCAGATGGAAGCCGTCGAGTGCGGCGCGGCGGCGCTGGCGATGGTGCTCGCGCACCACGGCGCGTGGATTCCACTGGAGCAGCTTCGCGTTTCGTGCGGTGTCTCGCGCGACGGCAGCAAGGCAAGCAACATCGTCCGGGCGGCGCGCACCTTTGGCTTCGATGCCAAGGGTTTTCGCAAGGAGCCGACGACGCTGCACGAACTGCCGATGCCCTGCATCATCCATTGGAATTTCAATCATTTCGTGGTGCTCGAGGGGATCGACGGCAACGACGTTTACATCAATGATCCCGCGACCGGACGCCGGCGCACCGACATGGCCGAGCTAGATCTCGCCTTCACCGGCGTTGCGCTCACCATGGAGCCGACGGCTGAATTCCAGCGGTCGGGCAGCAAGCCGCAAGGGTTGCGATTGCTGCTGCGCGAATTGCGCTCCTCGAAGACCCCCGTCGGCCTGCTGGTGCTCGTAAGCCTGGCGCTGGTGGTGCCCGCCATCGTCGCTGCCGGCTTTTCAAAGATATTCATCGACAACATCCTGATCCAGCGCACCAGCAGCTGGTTCATTCCACTGCTGATCGGCATGGCCTTGACCGCGATCATCCGCGCGCTGCTGACGCTGGTGCGCCAATCGCTGCTGCTGCGGCTGCAGACCAAGCTTTCGGTCGTGATGGTGAGCCGCTTTCTCTGGCATGTCATGGCGCTGCCGGTCGAGTTCTTCACCCAGCGTCACGCCGGCGATATCTCCAACCGCGTGGGCGCGAACGAGCAGATCGGCCGCCTGCTCTCGAGCGGCGTCGCATCGAATGCGCTCAATCTGACGTCGATCATCTTCTTCGCCGCCGCGATGGCCATCTACGATCTCCCGCTGGCCATCATTGGCGTGAGCATGACGCTGGCGAATGTGCTGGCGTTGAAGTTCATCGGAGGGCGTCGCGAAGACCTCAGCCGCAGTCTCGCGCTGGAGCAAGGCAAGCTCGTCGGCTCCACCGTCAGCGCGGTGCGCAGCATCGAAACCCTCAAGGCCAGCGGACTGGAGGACGAGGCGTTCGGCCAATGGGCCGGCATCCAGGCCAAGGCCTTGAACGCCGAGCAGGAACTCGGCGCCTCGTCGATCTATCTCGATATGCTGCCGACGCTGTTCACGGGACTGACGGTGGCCGCGATTCTCGGCGTTGGCGGCCTGCGCGTCATCGAGGGATCGCTGACCCTCGGAGGCCTCGTCGCCTTCCAGTCGCTGATGGCAAGCTTCTCCGAACCGGTGACCGAACTCGTCAATTATTTCGGCAACGTGCAGACCATCAAGGGCGGGCTGGAGCGCCTCGAAGACGTCTACAATTATCCGCTCGGAAAGTCGGACAAGCCAACGATCGCGCCCGAGCGCTTTCCGCCAAAACTGACAGGCCGGGTCGAGCTCAGCAATATCAAGTTCGGCTACTCGATCCTGGAGCCGCCGCTACTGGACAACATCTCGATCGATATCCATCCGGGTTCGCGGGTAGCCCTTGTCGGCGCTTCCGGCAGTGGAAAATCGACCCTCGGAAAGCTGATTTGCGGTCTCTACAAACCTTGGGCTGGCGAGGTTCGCGTCGACGGATGGAATTTGCCGGAGATTCCGCCGCAGGTATTTGCGAACTCGATCACCTATGTCGACCAGGACATCTTCCTGTTCGAGGGGACGGCACGCGAAAACCTCACGCTGTGGGACTCGACCATCACCGAGGCCGACCTTTCGCAGGCATTGAAGGATGCCGTCATCCACGAAGACATCGCGACGCGAACGGGAAACTACGACTGCTATATCAACGAGGGCGGCACCAATTTCAGCGGCGGCCAGCGTCAGCGGATCGAGATCGCCCGGGCGCTGGTTTCCAACCCCTCCATCCTGGTACTCGATGAGGCCACCGGCGCGCTCGATCCGATCACCGAAAAGATCATCGATGACAATCTGCGGCGGCGCGGCTGCACCTGCATCATCATCGCGCACCGCCTCAGCACCATCCGTGACTGCGACGAGATCATTGTGCTGCAGCAGGGCAAGATCGTCGAGCGGGGCACCCACGAACAACTGATGGGCCTTCAGGGCACGTACGCAAGACTAGTGGCGCAGGAATGAGTGAATCTCTCCTCCAGCAGGCCCACGCGATGGCCAATCAGGAAGGGACCGCTCATCCGGCGGGCCACATCGCATTCGATGGACGGCATCCAAAGCTGCTTGATCACCGCGGCTACGCGCTCCAGATCACCGCGGGGCATGTCGATGTCTTCGCGGTCCGGCTTGTCGAAGGCAGCACCGACGGCGCCCGGCACCATCTGTTTCGAGCCGAGAGTGGCGAGATCATTCTCGATCTGCAGGAAGGCTTCAACCGGTCGGATCCGCAAATTCAAGTGCTCGCGGTCGGAAGCCCCGGCACCGAAGCCCTGCTTGTGCCGCGCATGGACGTTCAGTCCCTCGACCCGGTCACCACCTGGATCAGGCGGCTTGCGCGGCTGATCGCCGGACCCAACCCGAGCTGGGACATGCTCGAAGTCGCGAGCGATGGCGCGGCCGAAATCCCGGCGGGCGAACGACGCCGTGGTCCGGCGCGCAGCATTGTCTGGGTCTCCCTGCAAGCCGGGACGGCAAAGCCGATGGGGCTTGAACCGTCGAGCGCCGCTGATGGACCGCCGCTGCCGCTGACGTCGGGCATGTGGATCGAGGCGGGTCAATCGGGCTGCAGCACGCTCGGCAGTGAAACGATGCCGGACGCCGACCAATTGTGGCGCGCCATCGACCAGTTCCATCTCAGCGTGGCCAGCTGCATCAGGGAATATCTGGCCCGCGACGTCGAGCGGGAGGCACGGCGTCTCGTGCTTCGCACCGAATTGATCACAACGCAGACAGCGGAATCCTTTGAGCGCCTTTCCGACGTCGTCGTGCAGCGCTCCACCCACACCGAGATGGCGACGGACTCGGCGGACCCCCTGTTCAACGCCTGCCGGATCGTGGTGGAAGCGATCCGGATGCCATTCTCCGTCCCTGCCCGCTCCGTACTGGCCCAGGGCGGGTTCAATGGCGCTGTCGAGATTGCGCGCGCGGCACGGCTGCGGGTGCGCCGGACCCTGTTGCGGGGCGAGTGGTGGACCGAGGACGCGGGGCCGCTGGTCGCATGGCACGGCGAGGCACGCAATCCGGTCGCGCTCGTTCGCCGCGGAAACCGCCGCTATGTCATGCTCGACACAACAACGGGAACGCAGCGGCCGGTCGATCGCTCGGTCGCAATGGAACTGGCGCCGGAGGCGGTATCGTTCTATCCGGCGCTTCCGGCCCGCCCACTTCGGTTCCGGGATCTGCTGACCTTCTCGTTCCGGCACTCCACCGGCAGCTTCCTTCGCATCGCGATTGCGATCGTCGCGATCGGGTTGTTGTCGCTGGTGACGCCGCTGATCACCAACGTCCTCATCAATTCGGTGATCCCCCGCAGCGAACTCGATCAACTCACGTTTTGCGCCCTCGCCCTCGCCGTCACGGCCATCGCCATCGCCAGTATCCAGACGATGGAGGGGCTCGCGATGCTGAGAGTGGAAGGCCTGATGGATTGGCGGTTGCAGGCCGCGGTGATCGATCGGGTACTCAGGCTGCCGACGTCGCTGTTTCGCGAATACACTGTCGGCGATTTCGTCGACCGCTCGATGGGCATCGACGCGGCGCGCCGGGTCTTCACCGGGCGTGCGCTGCGCAGCATGCTGATGGGCGTGTTCGCCTGGTTCAGCATCGGCCTGATGCTCTACTATGATGTCAAGCTGGGGTTGATCGCGCTATTGCTGACGCTGATCCGGGCGCTGCTGATCATCGCCACCAGCGCGCTGCGCCTCTATTACGAAAACAAGTATTTTACCCAGCAGGGCAAGATCGACGGCTTCGTGCTGCAACTGATCGCCGGCATCGGAAAGCTGCGCGTCGCCGACGCGACCGCGCGTGCGCTCGCCGTATGGTCAAAGCAATTCGCCGGGCAGAAGCGCAATTTCATTTCGTCGCAGAAGGCCTCCAATGCCCTTGGCGTTTTCGAGACGGCGTATCCGCTGATCGCCACCCTCATCATCTTCGCGGCGGCGACCTATCTGAAGAGCAAGCTGCTGCTGGATGTCGGCGGCTTCCTGGCGTTTTTTTCCGCGTTCGGGCAGTCGATGGCGTCGATCGGCGCCTGGGCGTCCGGCATCAGCGAATCCCTGATCGCCATCCCCCGCATCACCCGCCTTCGGCCCCTGATTTCGGGGGCAGCCGAACTGTCGGATGAGCGGAAATCTCCCGGCGAACTGTCCGGAACGATCGAGCTGTCGCGCGTGACCTTCCGCTATACGCAAAGTGGCCCGCCGGTGCTCGAGAATGTATCGTTGCGAATCGCACAAGGCGAATACGTCGCCATCGTCGGTCCGTCAGGCAGCGGCAAGTCCTCGCTGTTCCGGCTGCTGCTGGGGTTCGAGAAGCCGGAATCCGGCACGGTATTCCTCGATGGCAAGGCCATCGACACGCTCGACATCAGCGCGGTGCGCCGTCAGCTCGGCGTCGTGCTGCAGAACGGCAAGCTGGCAACCGGCAGCCTCTACGACAATATTTGCGGTGGCGTCCAGCTGCCGCTCGACCAGGCCTGGGAGGCGGCGCGGCTCGCCGGTCTGGAGGACGACATCAAGGCGATGCCGATGGGCATGAACACCGTGGTCGCCGAAGGCGTCAATACGCTGTCCGGCGGCCAACGGCAGCGCATCATGATCGCCCGCGCGGTCGCGCGCCGGCCGCGTGTTCTGCTGTTTGACGAGGCGACAAGCGCGCTCGACAATCAGTCGCAGGCGATCGTCAGCAACTCGCTCGGCAACCTCAATGTGACGCGGATCGTCATTGCGCACCGGCTCTCCACGGTCCGCCAGGCGGATCGCATTATCGTGCTGGTCGATGGCAAGGTGGTGCAGACCGGAAGCTATGACGAGCTCAGCAACACGCCGGGAATGTTTGCTTCATTCGCCAAGCGCCAGTTGCTTTAGTGATATGAATCACCCGGCGGGAACGTCGTTTCGCAGCGTGACGCCAGTCACTGCGCGAGGCCGCGCGCGGATCCTAATCTCCTGACCATAGACGAAGCGGATCATCCCTTCGCTACAAAACAGGAGACGACCATGAACCACGACCTTCTCAACGACGAAGCGCTTTCCATCGTTAGCGGCGGCAAACCTGCCGGCGGGCACGGCAGCGGCACCGGTGGCGGCACCGGCGGCGGCGGCGGCAACGGCACCGGCGGGGGCGACGGCCTCGGCTGGCTCCGTAACCTCATCCGCAACATCTTCCCCTTCTAAACGCTGAAGGCGTTGACAGTACGGAAGAGACCGCCTCCACAGGCGGTCTCTTTTGTTCTGAACGGTCGTTGCAGTGCCGCATCGCGTTTTGCTGCGCAGCAACGATCGGCCTTTACCGCCTGTCCGGAGCCACGCCCAGCCATCGACAGTTGCCGCAGCAAGCGACGCGGACCTTGATATCGCTCGCAGTCCAGCCCCTTCGGCGATAGCATCACAGCCTCGCAGTGGAAGGCGCCGATGAGTAAGCCAGGTCCGGTATTTGCGTGGGGAAGGCTGTCGGAGGACCTCGCGTTGTTCAAGGCGCTCTCGCCGGAGCAGCGATTCAAGACCTTTGATGCCATGGTCCGGCAAGACCTCGTCCGCGGCGAAATGCTGGTGGCGCAGGGCGACCCTGCCGACTCGCTCTACATTGTGTTGCACGGCGCCCTCGCGGTACGCCGAACCGGCGACTCCCTCCCGATCGCCGAACTGCGCGCCGGAGAACTGGTCGGTGAGATCGGGTTCTTCGCCAACCTTGCCCGTACCGCCAATGTGATCGCCATCCGCGACACCAGCGTGCTCGTGCTGACGCGCGCCGCCTACCAAAGCCTCGCGGAGAACACGCCGGCGATTGCCGAGGCGCTGCTTGCAGCGCTCGCGCTTCGGTTTGCGAAGCGAACGGAACAGATTCCAACGACGCGCACCTCGCCGATGGCGCGCACGGTGGCGCTGATCGATGGTGGCTATGAGCCGATTCCAGCCGCCTTTTATCGACGCATGCGCGAGAGCCTCGGCGGGACCAACGCCCAGATCGTCGACCCAGCCCGCGTCAGCTCGATGTTTCCCGGCCGGGCACTGGATGCCCCCGAAGTCACCGACTGGCTCAACAAGCTCGAACAGGTTTCGCCGCTCGTGATCTATCTCGGCAGCGGTGAGGTGCCGGCCTGGACGCGGAAGGCGATCCGGCAGGCGGACATGGTGGTGCTGGCATGTCGCGGAGATGCGCCTGCGGAAGGCCTGACCGAAATCGAAACCTTCGCCTGCCAGGTGCATCCGGTGTCGGCCCGGCGGATCGTGCGCATCCATGACCGGCGCAGCGGCGAAGTCAGCGGCACCACGGCGTGGCTCGCGCGCCTGCCCTGCTTCATGCACCACCACGTCGCGCTCGAGGATCAGCTCGACATCGACAGCCTGATCCGTTTTCTGTCCGGGCGTGCGATCGGATTCGTGGCCGCGGGGGGCGGAAGCTTCGGATTCGCCCATGCCGGCATCTACAAGGCATTTCGCGAACTCGGCGTGACGTTCGACATCTTTGCCGGCACCAGCGTCGGCTCCGCCATGGCCGCCGGATTCGCCAAGAACTTCGAGGCTGACCGTCTCGAACGCGGCGCCCACGAGATCTTCGTGAAGAGCCGCAGCTTCCGCCGCCCGACCTGGCCGCGATACGCGCTGCTGGATCACAAGGCGTTCGATCGCGCGCTCGCCGAACAATACGGGGCGGAGTGCAGGATCGAGGATTGCTGGCGGCCTTTCGCGGCGGTCGCAACCAACCTTTCGACGCACTGCCTCGAACTGATCCAGTCGGGGTTGCTCTGGGAGGCGGTGCGCGCATCGAGCGCCATACCCGGGCTGTTGCCGCCCTTCTACACCAAGGACGGTGCGATGCTGGTCGACGGATGCCTGATCGATAACGTCCCGCTGGACCCGATGCATCAACTCAAGAGCGGCCCCAATCTGGTCGTGCATTTCGGCGAACCCGAGGTCGAGACGTTTGACGTCGACTACGCGGCGCTGCCCGGCCGGCTGGAACTGGCTGCCGCGATGCTCGTGCCGTTCCGCAAGAAGCTGCTTCCGGCGGCGCCCAACGCGGTCAACGTGCTGTGGCGGAGCCTCGTCGCCCATCAGCGCTATGATACAATCCCGGCCGCACCGCTCGATCACGTCATGCGGCCACCGATTCCGGCCGGAGTAGGCGTAACCGAATTCGAACGCCACACCGAGATTTTCGACTCAGCCTATCTCTGGGCGCGGGAGCGCATCACAGCGCTCGAAGCGGAGGGCAATTCCGCTATTGCCGCCATTCTTGGAAGCGGTGCGCCGACCAGGCTGTGAGTGCCGCATCTGTCTACGTCGACAGCACAGCCCGCAACTCCGCGGCCAGCAGGCGCGGAACGGGGTCGCCGGGACACTCCGCGGCCAAGCCCTCAAACAACTGCGCCGCGCCAGCCTTATCGCCTTCGATCAACCGATATGCCGCAATGTATCGTTCGCGCCAATCCGCCGAGGCCTCCGGCGGCCAGGGTTCAAAAACCTCGACGGGCACGTCAAGGCCGCGCAGTGACGCGACACCGAGCGGCCTGAACAGGGTTGTCGTGCAGCGCGCGGCCGCGAATGGGCCGACACAGATGGTCGATCCATAGCGCTTGTTGAGCGCCTCCAGGCGCGCCGCCGAGTTGATGGAATCGCCGTGGGCAGTGTAGTCGAGCTTTGACTTGATCCCGATATCGCCGACAATGGCTTCACCGGTTTCGATACCGATACGCGTGCGGCCAAAGCCGATGTGGGACGGTTCGTTCCGTGACTGGAATTCCTTCGCCCATATCCGGATCTCCTCGGCGCAGTCGAGCGCGCGTTGCGGGTGATCCCTGAGATCGAGCGGCGCGTTGAAGAACGCGTGCACGGAGTCGCCGACGATCTTGTCGACCATCCCGCCATGCTTCATCACAATGGCCGCCATCCCTTCAATATATTCGTCGAGCACGGCGACAAGCTGTTCGGGTCCTGCGCGATGCGTCATCGCGGTAAAGTCCTCGATGTCGGTCCACAGCGCGGTGATCTCGCGCTTCTCGCCGCTCAACTTCAGGAGGCCCGGATTCTCGGCGATCCGCTTCACAACCGCCGGCGCCAGATGTTGCTCGAAGCGGCTCCGGATACGAGCTTCACGACGGGCCACCAGCGCGTAAGAGCTCACGGAGGATGTCATGAAGACGAACAGGCCTCCTATGGACGGCATCATGGGATCGATCAGCCGATCCCCGACCAGAGACGCGAGGATCGCCCCCGACCAGAGAGCCGCCAAAGCGGTCAGGCCGACGAAGGCACCCAACACCGGCGACAAAGCGGACGCCGCGACCACGGCTATCAATCCCATGATCAGGGTCAAAGCAAAACCTAACGGGACGGCTTGCGGCGCCCGGCGCGCGTAAATCTGCTGGATGGCATCGGCCTGAATCTCGACCGATGGGACAAGCGGATCCGTTGCCGTTTCGCGCAATCCGCCAAGCTCCGGCGCCGACCCGCCGATCAATACAATAGCGCCGGCAAGCCGCGCGCGTTGCACAGCGTTGTTGTTGACGACGTCAGCCGCGGAGATCGTGCGCGCCTCGCGTTTGCGGATATCGGCGCCGGCCAATCGCAACAGGCCGTCGGCGGGCAGTGGCACTTCGAGATCGCCGACGATGATCCGCTGCGGGTTGGCATCGACGGAATAGGCCGGCGAGCGCTCAAACAGCCGGATCGCTTCCAGCGCCAGGCCCGGTCGCGTCGCTTCGCCGGCGCCGACGAGGAGCGGCACGCGCCTGATCCTGCCATCTGCGTCTCCGGGCAACGAAAGCGCGCCAAGCCCTTTCGCCGCGTCGACCAGCGGCGACACCGGCCCAAGGCCGCCGCTCATGCGCCAGAGGCCATCCAGCACGACCGGGTGGCGTGCGAGAACCGGCACCCCTGGGACGGCGTCGGCCTTGTCGGCATCGAGAACAAATCCGAGCGCCACCGGAACGCTCTTCATCGCCGCGGCGAGATGCTTGTCGCCGTCGAGAAGACCGCCAGCGAGCGCGCTGATATCCTGATTACCGGTGAGAGAGCCGAGCTGTCGCGCCAGCGCCGCTGGAGAGCGGGTATCCACCTGTGTAAAGAGGACATCGATTCCAACGACGGCCGGCTTGCCACTGGCCACCGCTTCGATGAGGCGCGCCATCGTCTCGCGCGGCCACGGCCACGGCCCCAAATCGTCGAGCGTGCGCCGGTCGATATCGACAACGACGACCGGAACAGCGCTTGCTGTCTCTTGCGGCTTCGATCGGCGGATCTGCCGGTCGGCTGCAAGCACCACGTCGAATGCCCTTTCACGAGATACGTTCCGCCATTCCCTCGGCATCAACAATAGGGCGGCGAGGAACAGCGCGAGCGCTAGAAGTCCGGCAATCAGGCCTGAATGAGTCTTGCCCAGCCGGCTAAGCATGAGACCCGTCAACTTCGGCGAGCTTGAGCGGATCGCAGAAGATTCGGTCTAGCGTGCGGCCAATAGCGCCGACTTCCTCCAGCTTGCCCAGCGCCTCGTTGATCTTGGGACGACTGGCGCCGAGCAGCAAGGCGAGTTCGCCCTGTGACATGCCGAGATCAAGCGGCAGCCGCTTTCCCGGCACCGGCTTGCGGTCGCCAATCGCGACCAGGAAAAAGCGCGCCAGCCGAACATGCATCGGATGAAGCGCGATCGACTCAAGTTGTCCGCTGGTGTCCCGCAGCCGGCTGCAGAGAAACGATATCAGCCGCTCGGACAGCACCGGCCGCGCGGTCCAAAGCTTGCGAAAATCCTCCTTGTCGAGCCGATAGGTCGTCACCGCCGTGAGGGCGGTAGCATCGGCGCTCCTTGTGCCGCCATCAAGCGCCGCAATTTCACCGAGCAATTCGCCCGCTGTCGCATGCCGAAAGCTCAATTCGCGACCATCCTCGGTGGCGATCGCCAGTCGCACACGTCCTTCCGCGACGAGGTAAAGGCCCGTCGCGCGCTCGCCGCGCGTAAACAGCGCCTGTCCCTTTTTGAATTTGGCTTCGCGAAAGGACGGAATACAGGCCTCGAGATCCTCGACAGCCAGACCCTTGAAGAGTTCGGTTTTCGACAGAAGAGAAACGAGAGTATCTTTGCTGGACATTTGTCGCCTGAATGAAAGGCCTCGGTTTGCAATGATTTGACGTCAGACCGGAAAATCTCACCGCGTCTTCAGGATCTCCATCGTGAAGTTTTCCTGCATGCCGTGCGAATTGATCAGAGAAGCTAACTAACGCTGTCCAAAGCGCCGCGAATCCGCTCCGTGCCCCACTTGGTGGCCGCGGAGGGTTTCGAACCC
The DNA here is from genome assembly GCF_018130205.1 of Bradyrhizobium sp. AUGA SZCCT0222. Lineage (NCBI taxonomy): Bacteria > Pseudomonadati > Pseudomonadota > Alphaproteobacteria > Hyphomicrobiales > Nitrobacteraceae > Bradyrhizobium > Bradyrhizobium sp. AUGA SZCCT0222. Next base: position 59,757 of record NZ_JAFCLX010000022.1, on the reverse strand, counting down.
GGAGTGGCCAGGTTTGTCCCCTCTCCCGCCTGAAGCACGACCTCGCTCCCACCTCCGGAAACAGTGACCGTGCCGTGGTCGACAAACACGCCAAAAACGCCATTGCTCGGCCCGGCAAAGAATTTCGTGCCGCGGACGGCTATGAGTCCGTAGGAACTCCTGATCTTCATTGGGACGGGCCGGCTCCCACTCGGCCGGTCAAAAAGCATCGGACCAGACTGCAGCGAGATTTCGCCTCCGGTCGTCGAAAGAAACTGGTCAATGACCAGTTGCGCCTTTTCGCCGAGCTTGATCGTCGTGTCCTCGCCCATCAACATCGTCAGCCGGGAGGATGGCCCCGTCCCGACGCGATCACCGACAAAAAGCGAGGATGCTTTCTGCAAAGGCCGCTGCTGGCTGCTCGCATCGACAAACGCCTCGCCCTTCACCTCTTCGACGCGGCCGGCAGGATCGGCGGCGCGCACTGGCGAACTGAGGGCTGCTGACGCAAGCAGCGTGCCGACGAAGCCCAAGACCTCTCGTCGATCGAACGGATGCCCGAAGTATCGCCGCGATCCCTGAAGCATGAAACGCATCGTACAATCCGCTCTATTGCGGGATTGATGCTAGCGGAGCAGCCAAGTCCAGGCAACCGGAAGCCACAATGGCAGGCTTCCAGTGTGATCTCACTACCGAACTGCCGATCAGCTCAGGAGCAATCGTAAACCAAATGGATGACACGCGGCCGCGACCGATGTTCTCGAGCCCGCATCGAGCGCGTTTGGATGCTGCCGCGACAAATCGCTGCGACAAATTGCAGCGCCGGCTTCCTCAAGTCTGAATCTATGTCACCCGCATGCGGGAGAGAGACGCCGAACAGCCCCCAAGGCTCTCGAGGGCTTAACAATTGCCAGCCCCGCCAGCTCACTTCACTCCTATATAGTTCCTTATTTCCAATATGTTATCGGGCACGCAAACACTCGAATGCTCGCTGCCTTGAGCTGTTCCCCAGGGAACAGCGGGGTAAAGCGCCGTCCCCTATTCTGTACCGCCGACGTGAGGGCAGCGATAACCGCTGCCGGTCGGACGAAATGGAGAAGTCATGATCACCCGGCCCAGCAACACCCACAGCCAACTCGGCGACAACGAACCCAATGCCGTCGTCGGCGGTCACCGCAAGTTTCACTATAAAACGATGAACGGCCGCACCTATGCCATCGGCTACGTCAACGGCCGCACCCTGATGGTGAGGGTCGACTGATTAGCCAGCCGAGGATACGGCCGTCATCATCACCGTATTCTTGCAGGTTGATGGTTCGCTTGATGCAGGCAAAAGAGAATGGGACAGCAATTCGCTGTCCCATCCTTTGCGCTGTTTGACGGACGCTTTCAGCGACGCCTTCCGCGGCACCTCAGCGATCTCGACGATGCCGCCTCGGCAGCTTGGGCGTCGAGCCCTTCCGAGCGATAGCGCGAACCGTCATGCGCGTTCGAGCAAACCGGCAAGGCGCGGATCGCTGTACTTCTTGGCGACTCCAGCACGGCGCAGGTCCTCCGCATACAACTCCAGCAGAGAACGGATGACATCGGGATGCTTTGCCGCCACGTTGGTCGTTTGCTTCGGATCGGCGTTCAAATCGTAGAGTTCGACCGGTTCGCTCGGTGTCGCATAGAGCAGCGACCATTGTTCCGTCGTGATGGTGACAGGTTGCCATTCGACCACCGTCCGCATCAGGTCGTCGACCACTTCGACCGTCTCGCCGGGATTGGCGAGCGGCAGAGCCGTCAGCACGTGATCGCGCCCTTCGAAGGGCTGGCCGTGGACGGCGGGAAGCAGCGAGAGCCCCTGCATCTCCGCCTGGCGCGGCAGGCCGGCCATGTCGCAGATCGTGGGAGCGAGGTCGAGCGCGCAGGTCAGCTTGTTGGTTCGTCCGGGCTTTGCGCCCGGCACATGGATCAACAGCGGCACCCTGGCGATCTCCTCATAGAGCGGCGAACGCATCCACGTCGCTTCGCCGGGCGCCCTGCGGACCATCTTGCCCATCAGCCCGTGCTCTCCCAGCAGGAAGCCGTGGTCCGAGACGAAGATGATGGCGGTGGAGTCCTCGATGCCGAGATAGACAAGTTGGTCGAGCAGATGCCCGATCCAGCGATCGACCAGTTCGAGCTCGCCGCTATAAAGCGCGCGCGCCACCGCGATGTCGCGATCCGTCATGCCGTGCTTCTTGCAGTCGCCATAGGGCGGGTGCACGCGTTCGCCGTCATAGTCAGGAAGATAGTGTCTGACGTAGTAGGCCGGCGGGTCCCACGGTTCGTGCGGATCCCAGGTGTCGACCAGCGCAAAGAATTTATCCTGGTAGATTTCCTCCAGGCACTTGGCTGCCTGCACCATGGTGAGCGGCGCCGGGCAATCCATCTCGCCGGTGCGCGGATCGGGCTTCACCTTGCCGGTGATCGGCCATTGCGGAAGCTTGCCTTCGCCCTGGCGCTTGGTCTTGTTGGGTGCGGTGTAGGAGCTGTAATGCGGCGTTCCCAAGAGCTGGGATTTCATGTCGTAGAAGAAGTTGAAGCCGCGATCATATGAATAGCCGTTGACCTGGTAGAACGGCGTGTCCACCACGCCGAGCGTCGTGTAACCCGCTTCGGTCAATGAGGTTGCAATCGAGCGATCCGCGCGCGGCAGCGCACCCCAGCCGACTCCGGCAAAGGCGGGTTTGCCGGTGAGATAGTCGTAGCGCGCAGGCACCGTCGGAAAGCTCGACGCATAATAACGATCGAAGACCATCGATCGCGCAGCGAGCCGATCGAGATTGGGAGTTCGGACGTGGCCCCCGTTGTAGCCGAGCATGTCCCAGCGGACAGTGTCGGATACGATCATCAAAATGCGCTCCACCACGGCAAACCTCCCCTTTTTCTGCCTTCCTTTTATAGTAATATATCACATATCACTTGGAAGGCGTCAACGGTAGTATGTCACACGTTACATTTACTCATCCGGGGGTTTCGGCTAGTAAAAGCCATGGATCTTCGACAAATCGGTGCATCGAGCCTGGTTTCCGGACCCAGCCTGCGGGAGCAAGCGAGGCAGGTGATCCGCGGGCTGATCATCACGGGACAGATGCAGCCCGATCAGCTCTATTCCGTCCCGCGTCTTGCGATCGATCTCGGCGTCTCGGCGACACCCGTACGCGAAGCTCTGCTCGATCTCGCGCGCGAAGGCCTGCTCGAACCCGTACGAAATCGCGGCTTCCGCGTGGTCTCGCTGTCGCCCGGCGAACTCAACGATATCTTCGCGATCCGCCTGCTGCTGGAAGTGCCTGTTGTCGCCGAGATCGCGCGGGCTCGCCTCACGCCCGCGCAGACCGAGCAACTGCGCCATCTTGCCGAAGCCACGAAACGCGCCGCCGATGATGGCAATCTCATTGAGTTCCTGGAGACCGATCGCCAATTCCACATTGGGCTCATCGCCACACTCGGCAACAAGCCCCTCGCCGACCTGGTCGAGACGCTACGTGATCGCGTTCGGCTTCACGGCTTCAAGAATGGTTCGACCCGGGAGCATATCGCGCAGTCGGCCAGCGAGCATTTCCAACTGCTCGACGCGCTGTCGAAACAGGATGAGGCCGGCGCCGTTGCGGTGATGCGCCGCCACCTCGAACGTTCGCGGCATGTCTGGGGCGAAGGCGATCGCGAGCCGCACAGCTGAAGGTCAGACCTGAATCGAGGTCAGCTTCTTCAGGCACCGCAGCGCGAACGACGATCGGCTGTGGCGGATACCCGGAATGCGATAGAGCTTTTCACGCAGGAAGCGTTCGTAGCCGGCCGTACTCTCGACGGCGACCTTGACCAGATAGTCGTAATCTCCTGTGGTGAGATAGGCCTCGATCACTTCGGGCAAACCAGCGAGCAATTCTCCGAACCGCTCCAGCACCTCCTCATCGTGACGGTCGAGCGTGATTTCGATGATCACTGTTTCCGGCAGACCGAGCTTCTCCTGGTTGAGGAGCGCAACATAGCCGTCGATGTAACCCTGCTTCTCCAGTCGCTTGAGTCTGTTCCAGCACGGCGTCGTGGATAGCCCGACCTTGTTGGCCAGCTCCGCCGTCGTGAGCCGTGCATCGGCCTGCATCGCCCGCAGGATGCGCCGGTCAGTCTCGTCAAGTCGCAGAGAGTCCTTCCGCTGCGTCGCCTTCATAACCGAGAACTCAATTCTGGGTATTCGTTAATTTCAGAGGATAATTATATCGCTAACTTGCCAAATTGCCATACGAAAGGAAGCCTCTTCTCGGGAAACACGGATACAACTTCTCCAAATTTGAATGGGGACACCGTGTTCATTCTGGAGCTGCACGCAAGCGATCTACATGCCGCGCTCGGTCGCCTTCTCGACCAGGTGCGCGTCGCCGACCTTCGGCTGGCAGCCGTCGATGCCCGCGAGGAAGCCGGCGAATACAAAATACAGGCTTCCATCGACGTCCGTGACCGCCAGGCCGTCGAAAGGCTCGCCCGCCGCGTCGGCGCGATCATCGGCGTTGCCGCGATCGAGGTGAGAGGCGGACGTCAGCACGCGATACTAGCGGCCGCCCCATGATCTCACCCGATCGGGCGCGCAATGGTCGTCGCAACAGCTTCCGACAGGTCCGTTAACTGCCCCTCGCGAGGCGGCTATTCCCAGGACCAGGCGGAGAAGTCGTTCTCGAATTGCGGGACTTCCTTCCACACGCCTTTCAGCTTCTTGCTCGCAATGGTGATCCATTGCGGCTGGAACAGGAAGCCGGCAACCGCGTCGGTCGCCAGCATGCGCTGCGCGTCGCCAAGCAATTTGGCGCGCTCGGCCTCGGCCGGTGTCGCCTTGATCTGCTGGTAGAGCGCGTTGAAAGCCTCGTTGTTGTAGCCAAGATAATAGTCAGGCTCGGTTATCTTCACGAGATCGAACGGCTCGACATGCGAGACGATGGTGAGATCGAAATTGTGCGGGCCGTTGCCGGCAAACACCTGTGACAGCCACTGCGCCCATTCGACGTTCTCGATCTTGGCTGTTATGCCCACTTTGGCGAGCTGGGCCGCGAGGATTTCCCCGCCGTTGCGCGCATACGATGGTGGCGGCAGCTTGAGGCTGAGCTCCAGTGGCGTCTTGACGCCCGCTTCTGCCAGCAGCTTCTTGGCCTTTTCCGGGTCGTATGGATTAATGCCTGTCGTGTCGACATAGCCGAGCGATCCTGGCGTATAAAAGCTGCCGATCGGCGTGCCAAAGCCATCGACGGCGCCGTCGATCATCGCCTTGCGATCGATGGCCGCGAGAATGGCGCGGCGGACGCGTACATCGTCGAGCGGCTTCTTCCGTTCGTTGATGCCGACGATGGTCTTGGCCCTGGAGCCGCCAATCAGGACATTGAAGCGCGGATCGCTCTTGAACTGCGCCACGCTGCGCGCCACCGCGCCGCGCGGAAACACGTCGATGTCGCCCGACAGCAACGCCGCTACCTGCGCGGCGGGATCGCCGATGAAGCGGATGGTCACCTTGGAAAGCTTGATCGCGGCGGCGTTGCGATAATCCGGCCATTTGTTCAGGGTGATCGACGAGCCCTTGGCCCAGGCGCCGAGCGTATAGGGTCCGGTGCCGACCGGCTGCGTCGCATTGGTCGGCGCGCTCTTGGGCTCGACGATCGAGCCGCCGGCCTGACCGATCAGGAACGGCAGGTTCGGTTCGGAATATTTGAGCACGACCACGACCGTCTCCGCGTCGGGCGCGGTGACCGACTCAAACGCCTGGTACAGGCTCTTGTCCTTGTTGGTGCTGGTCGGCGCCGCGTTGCGATCATAGGAGAACTTTACCGCAGCGGAATCGAACGGCTCGCCGTTGTGAAATTTGACGCCCTTGCGGAGCTTGAACGTATAGGTCTTCAGGTCTTCCGACGCCTTCCAACTCTCGGCGAGCAAGGGCGATACCGAACCGTCCTCGTTGATCTTGGTCAGCGTCTCGTAGAGGTTATAGAGCGTGACCTCGGCAATGGCGGCAGCGGCTGCGTTGGTGGGATCGAGCCCCGGCGGCTCCAGCGTCATGCCCATGACGACGCTGTCCTTCTTGCCCTGCGCCAGGCTCGGCAGCGGCGCGGCGGCGAACGCGGCCACAACTGCAAAAATGGCTAACTTCCTCAACATCGCTTGCTCCCCTGACATATCGCGCGACCAGACTAAGCCAGTCCCGCATAAAAGGCTAACTCTCCTCCGACGCTACCGGAGGCAATGCCATGACCGTCTCGGCGCGGTGGCAGGCGGCTGATTGCGCCGGACCCACCTTGCGCAGCTTTGGCGCGACCTCGCGACAGTGCTGGTCTGCCAGCGAACAGCGTGACGCGTAGGGACATCCCCTTGCACCCACCGAATGCGAAGCGATCACTTGCGCACCGCGACGCCGGCGCACGCCGCCGGCCCGGGCGCGCGGCACCGCCTCAAGCAACGCCCGCGTATAGGGATGGGCGCAATGCGCGAACAGATCCTCAGGGCTCCCCTGCTCGACGATCCGACCGAGATACATCACCGCGATTTCGTCGCAGAGATAATCCACCACCGCCAGATCGTGGCTGATCAGGACATAGCTCAACCCGAACTGATCCTGCAGGTCTTGCAGGAGATTGAGCACCTGCGCCTGCACGGAGACGTCGAGGGCGCTGACCGGCTCGTCGGCGACGATCAGTTTTGGCTGGGTGATCAGCGCGCGAGCGATCGCGATGCGCTGGCGCTGGCCGCCGGAGAATTCGTGCGGGAACTTGTCCATGTCGGCCTCGCGCAGCCCAACCTGCCGCAGCACGTCGGCAACGCGCTGACGCAGCGTGGCGCGATCCATGCGTCCGAGCGCGGTCAAGGGCTCCGCGACGATGCGCGCAATGGTCTGTCGCGGGTCCAGCGAGCCGTACGGATCCTGAAACACCATCTGAAAATCACGCCGGGCGCGGCGTAACTCGTCAGCAGGCAGCCGGTTCAGGTCGCGGCCCATGAGCGACACCGAACCCGACGACGGCCGCTCCAGTGCCATCACCAGCCTTGCGAAGGTCGACTTGCCTGATCCGGACTCGCCGACCACACCGAGGCTTCGGCCCGCCGTCACCTTTGCCGTGACGCCGTTGAGCGCATGCACCTGTCCGGCCGGCTTGAACATGCTTTCGCGCGGCAAGGTGTAGCGCTGCGCCAGATCCTTCACATCGAGCAGCGGCAGTTCGGCGGACGATGACACCTGGTCCAGCATGGTCATGCGCCCAAAACTCCGACCGCTTCGGCCATCGAAACATCCGTCCTGAGACAACGCACGCCGTGGCCGGCGCCGACGTCCACCGCGGCCGGCGGCGCCACGCGGCAACGATCCTCGACGATTGCGCAGCGGTCGGCGAAAGTGCAACCGGAGGGCAGATCGGCAAGCTCGGGCACGGTGCCGGCGATGGTCTTCAGCCTGGTGCCCTTGCGCGCACCAAGGCGCGGGCGCGCGCGAAACAGACCTTGCGTATAGGGATGTCCCATGCGCGTGAACACCGCATCCGTCGCGCCGCTTTCGACGACGGTGCCGCCATACATCACCATCATGCGCTGCACATTCTCGGCGATGACGCCGAGATCGTGCGAGATCAGAATCATCGACATGCCGCGCTCGGCAACGATGTCCGCGATCAGGTCGAGGATCTGTCCCTGGATGGTGACGTCGAGGGCCGTAGTCGGTTCATCGGCGACCAGCACGTCGGGCTGGCAGGCCAGCGCCATGGCAATGGTAACGCGCTGCCGCTGCCCTCCGGAGAACTGGTGCGGATAGGCATCGACGCGCTTCGCCGCATCGGGAAGCCCGACACGATCGAGCAAGGCGATGGCCTGCTTGCGCGCCTCTCCCGCCGAACAATTGGTGTGGCGCCGCAATGGCTCGGCCACCTGGCGGCCGATCGTGTGCATCGGATTGAGCGCGGTCATCGGCTCCTGGAAAATCATGCTGATGCGATTGCCGCGCAGCTTGCAGTAATTCGCATCCGGCAGGCCCACCAATTCGCTCCCGTCGAGGCGGATGCTGCCGCTGATGACGGCGCTGTCGGGCAAGAGGCCCATCAGCGCCAGCGCGGTGACGGATTTGCCGCATCCGGATTCGCCGACGAGACCCAGGGTCTCGCCCCGCCTCAGCGAGAAACTGACGCCGCGAACGGCCTGTGCGGGGCCGCGGCTGGTGTTGAGCCGCACGCCGAGGTCGCTGACTTCGATCAAAGGCGCGTTGTCGGACCCGGTCATGTTCAACGCTCCCGCGCCAGCCGGGGATCGAGCAGATCGCGCAATCCATCTCCGAACAGATTGAGGCCAAGCACAGCGATGGCGATCGCAGCGCCCGGATAGACCGCCAGCATCGGCGACTGGAACAGCAGCGTCTGCGCATCGTTCAGCATGCGGCCCCAGGACGGTTGCGGCGGCTGCGTGCCGAGTCCGAGATAGGACAACGCCGCTTCGGCCAGGATTGCGAGTGCGAACTGGATCGTCGACTGCACGATCAGGATCGGCAGGACATTGGGCAGCACGTGCTCGATCGTGATGCGGAAGCCGCCTTTGCCGCAGGCGCGCGCGGCCAGCACGAATTCCCGTGCCCAGATTGCATTGGCCGATCCACGGGTCAACCGGACGAGAGTCGGAATCTGGAAGATGCCGATGGCGACGATCGAGGTCACCATGCCCGGGCCGAAGACCGCCGCCAGCATGATGGCCGAGAGCACCGCGGGAAACGCGAAGGTGAAGTCGCTCATCCGCATGATGATCTCTTCGGTCCAGCCCTTGCGCGCGGCGGCGATCAGTCCAAGGCACACCCCGAAAGTGAGACCGATCCCGACGGCGATGATGCCGACCATGATGGTGGAACGGGCGCCTACCAGCAGCAGCGAGACGATATCGCGGCCGAGCACGTCGGTGCCGAGCCAATGCGCGGCCGACGGTGGTCGCAGCTTGGAGGCCACGTCGATTTCATAGGCGGACCACGGCGTCCAAACCAGCGACAGCAAAGCGGCACAGAGCACCATCAGGCTCAGCGTGCCGCCCGTGACAAAGCTGCGGTGGCGCAGCGCGCGGCGCCAGAAGCCGCTCGCAAGCCGCGGACGCGCGGTGGCGGCCACAACCTCGACTGAGGCGCTCAGCGGGGTGCTCATAGGCTGTGTACCTTGATGCGCGGATCGATGAAGGCATAGAGCACATCGACCACGAAGTTGACGATGACGACCACAGCCGCCAGCAGCATCACGCAGTTGCGCACCACGATCAGGTCGCGATTGGCGATCGACTGGAAGATCAGCCGGCCGAGACCCGGCAGATAGAACACGTTCTCGATCACGATCGTCCCCGCCAGCAAGTTTGCGAACTGAAGGCCCATGATCGTCATCACCGGGATCATCGCATTGCGCAGCACGTGCTGCCACAGGACGTCGCGCTTGCTCAAACCCTTGGCGCGTGCGGTGCGCACGAAATCCTCACGCAGCACCTCCAGCACCGCCGAACGCGTGACCCGCGCAAGGATCGCCGCCTGCACCACCGATAGCGAGATCGCAGGCAGCAGCAGCGACTTGATCCCGGCAATGATGCTTTCGTCCCAGCCGGCAAATCCGCCGGCCGAAAGCCATTGCAGCTTCACCGAGAACAGCAGGATCAGCAGGATGGCGAACCAGAAATTGGGAAGCGCGATGCCGAACTGCGTCAGCGACATCACGCCCACATCGCCGAGCTTGTTGTGATTTGCCGCCGTATAGATTCCGGCAGAAAGGGCCAGCACGACCGTCATGGACATGGACATGACTGCCAACGGAATCGTCAGCGTGAGGCGCTCCGCAATCAGGCCGGCGACAGGGGTGCCATAGGCATAGCTGTTGCCTAGATCGCCGGTCAGCATCCCCTTGATCCAATGGACGTAGCGATAGTACAGCGGCTGATCCAGCCCGAGCTTGACCGTCAGCGCCCGGACGGCGTCAGGCGAGGCATCCGCGCCCATCAGCATCTGTGCGGCGTTGCCGGGCAAGGCATCCAGAACGAGAAAGATGATGAGCGACGCGCCGACCAGCGTCGCGATCAGCGTCAGAAAGCGGCGGAAAAGGAAGACGCTCAAGTCTCGATTCCCTTGTTGGCGGCCAGTCCCTTGTCAGCGATCAGGTGTGATGGCGGCCGCATGTTCGCTTAGCCGTCCAGGCCCGGCCACCGGCCGAGCAGATTTTGCGAGCCCTCAAACAACGCGCTGACACGCAGCAGTTCGATGTCTCCACGGAATTGGCCGACGAGTTGAATGCCGATCGGCAGGCCGTCCGCGTCAAAGCCACAGGGCAGACTGACCGCCGGATGGCCGGTCATGTTGAACGGCATCGTCCAGGGAAACCAGCTTGGCCGGACGTCGCTCAACACCCGCCCGTCGATTTCTATCGTGCCGAACAGGTCCTGATCGATCGGAAGCGCGGTGCGGGTGATGGTTGGCATCGCGAGAATATCGGCCCTCTGCAACAAACTCTGAATCCGCCGGAACAGAGCCGTACGGTCAAACATCGCCTGCTGATAGTCAACACCGCTTACCTTCGTGGCCAGCGCCAGTTGCTTCATGAAGGTCTCGCTCAGCACATCGCCATGATCGGCCGCGAGCTTCTCGAATCGTGCGCGCCAGGCGGTGTGATTGATGGCCCGCCAGATCGGCTCCACCTCAAATCCGTCGGCGGACATCTCCTCGACCTCGGCCCCAAGGGCTTCCAGTCTGGCAAGCGCCGCCTTGAATGCGGCTGCGACATCGGCCGCAACCGGCCGGCCTGAAGGCGCAAGGCAGAATGCAACCTTGCGCCCGCGCAAATCGCCGTTTGGAGCCGATCCCTCCACAAAATTCCATTGCGGGAATCCCATCGACCACGGATCGGAAGCATCCTCTCCCGACATTGCCTGCATCATCAAGGCGGTGTCCGCGACGGTGCGCGTCATCGGGGTAACATAGGTCTGGTTGCCGAACGCGTCCTGCACCTGGCTGTGGGGAATAACGCCGTTGCTTTGCTTCAGCCCGACAACGCCGTTGCAGGCCGCCGGAATCCGCGTCGAGCCGCCGCCATCCGTCGCGATCGCCAGAGGCGCGATGCCGCCGGCGACGGCAACCGCCGCTCCCCCACTTGAGCCACCGCTCGAGCGCGCGCCGCTCCAGGCATTGCGCGTGCGGCCGAACAACGGCGAATCCGTGAGGCACTTGGTGCCGAACTCCGGCGTCGTGGTCTTGCCCATGAGAATGGCACCCTCTGCCCGCATTCGCGCCACGGCGACCGCATCATGATCAGGAACGTTGTCCTTGTAGGGGACCGCTCCGAAAGTCGTTCGCACCCCCCTGGTATTAACCAGATCTTTCACGGTGAACGGAATGCCGTGAAGAAGACCCAGCGGCTCCCCGGCCATGACCGCATGCTCCGCCTTGCTTGCCTCGGCCATCGCCTCATCGCCGCAGAGCGTGATGAAGCAGTTCAACTCGGGCTGCATTCGCTCGGCGCGCGCAAGCACGGCACGCATGATCTCAACCGGAGAGGCGTCCTTGCGGGCAATCCGCGCGCGGAGTTCGGTGGCGGGCAGCAGGCACAGTTCGTCGCTCATCACGCTAAAGCCCCAGGATCGATTTGACGCAAAGATGACATTCGCATTGACTTCAGGTCCAATACCATCGCACAACCGAGCCATACGATTTCGGTATGGCACGTGATTTCGGTATGCCAATAATGGACCTCCGCCGTCTCCGCTACTTCGTTGCCGTTGCAGAAGAACGCAGCGTGGGTCGGGCGGCCGTCCGCCTTCGTATGGCGCAGCCGCCATTGTCGGTTCAGATTCGCAAACTGGAATCGGAAGTAGGAGCTTCGCTGTTTCGTCGGGACACCCGGGGAATGGAGCTGACGGCGTCCGGTCGCGCCTTGCTGTCGCGCGCGCGCGAAGCGCTGGCCTTGACGGCTGAAGGTTTCGAGGCAGCCCGCGCGGTGGCGGCGGGACGCCGGGGAAGATTGTCAGTCGGATACATGTTCGCGCTCGCCCACGCCGTGTTGCCCAAGCTGGTTCCGGAACTCCGAAGGTCACTTCCGAAGGTCGACCTCGAGTTCATAGAACTGAGCGCATCGACGCGGGAGGCGCGATTGCTGGACCACAGCGTGACTGTCGCACTGTGCATGCCAGCAATTCGCCACAGCGAGATTGACGCCTCCACGATCGGAACGCAGCGATTGATGCTGGCCATGCCGGCCGGTTCGCCGCTGGCGCGCTCCGCCGCAGTGCCGGTAAAAAGACTGCAAGGGCGTCCGCTTATCAGCTTGCCCTGGCCCACCGAAGATCCCGCGACCTCCGTTGTGACGTCGCTGCTGAGGCGGCATCAGGTCGGTATGCCGGTTGCGAACCGGGTCGAAACGGTCCACTCGGCTCTCAGCATGGTCCTCGCCGGAGAAGGCCTGGCGATCCTTCCAGCCTGCGCCGAACTCGGATGTCCAACGGGCGTCGTGTTCAGGCCTTTCCTGGATGCCGACGACGCCATCGATGTCGCGGTTTGCTGGCGCCGGGATTCTCTCAATCCGTTAGTCCGGAATTTCCTGAAGTGCGCCGAAAAGGTGATCCGTCAGGCTTGAGCCGATTGATACTATCGCGCGTTCGCGCTCTTGCCAGCCGGCTTGGCGACGAGGACTCTTATCGGAAGACTCTCCGGGACAATAAGGCCGCGCTCTATAATTTCGAACAGGCTTAGCCTATGCCTGGACAGCGACGTCACTGCCAGATACCCGAAGCGCCTGCTATGGCGCCGCGCCCAAGGCGATCCAAACCGCAACAGCGATGCACCAGACAATAGCCGTGTATGGCAGAGCAATACGCATTTTTCCTCCGCTCGAAAACGCACGAAACCAAGACGGGTGAACAATATTTGAATAACGTTCGTTCGTGTCGCCCTGATTGAGGCTTTCGATAGCCGCGCGGCGGACGGCACAGCCCGCGCTGATCATGAGCTGCACGAATCGCACCTAGACTGTCGCCAGACGACGCGCCAAGTCTACCACCCAATGGGGGTACCCCTTAAAAACCGCTTCTGCGCCAAGGAAGTGTTCCGGTCGCGCCGCATCCAGCCGAATATCGTCATGTGTTAGCAGCACTGAGTCGATTGCAGCCTGGACTGTCCAATGAAGTCCAATCTACCGATGGGCGTTCGCGTTCGAATGAGCGCTCTTGGTGCGTCACGCTGCGCGCGCCTTGCCAACAAGACGGGCACGATTGTTGGAGGGAGCGTCTACGTTAACAGCGTCAGCGTCTTGTTCGATGGCAATAAATCGCCGACCACAATTCATCGCGAATACGTTGAAGTCGTGCCGCCAGCCCTGGACACAGGACGAGACAGCCTGGCAAAGCGGCACTGAAAGCGAGAATTTCGCCTCGCCCGATTGCGATAGAGCGCGCCACCGATACCGATGAGGCTATCGTCTAATGCGAAAATGGCCAGCCGTGCGGACGACGCGTTCAATTCGGCATCGACGTCGCCGATGACTTGGTACTTTTAGGGTTAGCTTTATTGATCAAGACAGGCACGGGTTTCCCCTCGACCTGTCCCCACCTTCCGCTCAATCGGAAGAGATGGGCTGCGCCGGCTTGTCCTCAGGGGTACCCGCGCGATCGCTCTGCGAAATTGCGAGCGCTGCAAGCACCGTCCGGTTACTGATTTCGAGCTTCTGAAAAATGTGATGAAGATGCACCTTGATGGTGCCGTCGGTAATACTCAGCCGTCGACCAATTTCCTTGTTCGACAATCCTTCGGACACCAGGCGCATGATCTGGCGCTCACGGTCCGTCAACGTTGTCAGCGCATTCTCAGCGACTGCGCTTGGCTCCCGAGCCATCGTTTGCTCTGGCGAAAGCAGCGGCAACAGCCGCTGACCTGTCGCAACCTCGCGCAAGGCCTGCATCAGAGCTTCGGACTCCGTATCCTTCGAAATGACGCTGTAGCCGTCGGCCGCAGCTGCCATCACCAGTTCGCAGTCCTCATCAGATGCGGTGAAAAACACCAGTCGCGTAGAAAGATTCTCGGAATTGATGATGGAGAGAATTTCCGACTCGGTCACGCCGGGAATTGAAACGCCAAGAATTGCGATGTCCGGCCCGAACTTCCGCAGCGCCTCGACGCAACTCGCACCATCACTGCAACTCGCAACAATGTTGAAGTCGCCGTCGGCGCCAAGCAGGCGGCTCAACCCCTGCAGAACGATTGGATGCCGGTCTGCGATCACTACGCTGGTACAACGCATCGAGCGGTTCCTCAGCCTGTCCCCCCAATAACTTAAACCCCACTCGCCCCCGCTTGTTTCATTGCTAACCTAAACGAGTTCGAGACAAATTTCCAACAATGCACCGCATCTGATGCCGCAACGCAAAACGAGGTTAACCCGCGTCCTCTCAGCCTGTCTGCGTCTCAAAAGACGTACCCCTTCCGTAGAAGTACGGATTGGTTTCGAGTGACGTGTTACTTCGCTTTCGCCTTTCATCATTTGAAGTCTCGCACCAGTGCATCCGCACTTGGCGACACCGTCAGCAGCTAAAAAAACCTCACAACGCTTGATTAGCGTCGCGCTATCAACTCGCTCAGAGAATGCGGAGGAAGGGGGCGTTAGCCATTATGAACGACATCCAGCTGCCCAAGCGGGCACTATAACCAAAGGTATATAGGGATACGGAGAATTCGAATCTAACATTCGTAAAGACTTTACTAACGCGGATCCCTCGAAACCTGCCAAGCCGATATTCTGCGAACGTAGGAAAACAAGCATCACAGATTCGGGGCATTTCAAATCCGCCAACAAAAATCCTCTGAACGAAGGAGCAAGGCGACCAGAGAAGACGACCGACTGAAGAACAAGCCAATCATTTACATTTAGTTCAAACAATTGCGTTTGGCGGGAGAGTAAAATGCGGAGGCAAAAATCTTTTACAACGGTTCTCGTTGGCAGAAGCATCTTAGTTAGGGAAGGAATTGCCAGAATTCTACGCGCAGCAAATTGTCGCACATCCGCCTCGGTATCGTGCGCTGATGATTTGCCGCCCGGCAAACTCCAACCACACCAATTGCTATTTCTCATTGTCCACACCGGTGACGATTTCAGCGTCGCCCTCGAACAGATCGAAATCTTGCGACAGAGGTATCCGGGCGGCCGCTTTGCAATCGTGGCCGATCACTATCGGCTGGATGAACTGGTTTCGGCATTTCGGGCCGGCGCCAACGGCTTTTTCGTCGACGTAATGAGGTGTGATGTATTCATCAAATCCGTCGAATTGGTGATGATGGGTGAAACATTTTTCCCGCCGGCATTCCTGTCATTGTTTCTCGACTCCAAAGGCAACCACCCGCCTGAGGCGGCGCCGAGCGACGAAAGCGGCGAGGCAATCCTCGTTGCAACCGAGGACACGATCGCGCCGCAGCTTTCCCCTCGGGAGAAGTCTATTCTGCGCGGCCTGATCGAAGGCGAGTCCAACAAATCGATAGCGCGAAAAATCGACATCGCCGAGGCGACCGTGAAGGTCCACGTCAAGGCAATCCTGCGCAAGATCCGGGTCCAGAACCGGACACAAGCGGCGATTTGGGGGATGAACAATCGCGCAAGCAGCTTTCAGCCCTCAATCGCAAATGTGAGCGAGCGACATCCGACCCCCATCGCAGCAATCTCCGAAATCAAGCAAATCGGGGGGCCGGCGCCTGTGGAAGTGCTTAACCACGAGACAAATCATGCCGAGGTAGCGCGCTACGACGGCCTGATCCGCAAGGACATCAACCACCCAAGGTCTCTTGGCGCAGCGCGGTTAGGTAAATAACCGGCGATCGCGGCGGGATTTGAAAGTCAGTGCCGCCGCGATTCGCATGCGTTGCATGCGCAAGAACAAAACGTGCCGCCACGACGTCTTCGCGTTGCGCGATGTCCGCGTGCCGACATCGAGCCAGAATGGCACGCGAAGGTCGCAGCGAAATCGAGCGGGCGCTGACGGGCAGGCGGCCGAAGCTGGTGGCCGATCTCGATCTGCACGGAATCCTGCACTGTCACACGGACACATCGGCACCGAGACGCTGGAGAAGGCGATCCGGCTTGAGACCGTGCGCGACCACCTGGAGCCGTCGATGCCGACCTAGGTCGGGTAGCGCCCCTCTTCTTGGCCAGGCGAAGGACGGCGACGCCGGTCGGATCCTTCACAAGCGACGACCGGAAATGCCGCCCTTTGCACGCGCTTGACCTCGACCACCCGTCGCTGCGTTCAGACCGCCACGGTGCGCCCGCCTCTTCTTGAGATGAGGCCTTCGAAGCCGGGCTTGGCCGGCCCCGAGAAGCGGACGGCATCCGCCGCTACCCGAAGACCGTACCGATGAACGCGGCCGCCTGGCTGGGGCTCAGGGTCGCGTGCACCGCCTGGCGATGGTGAGCTGGTATGTGATCGCGTGCGCCTGCTTCTCGGTGATCTCGGCCGTGGCCGGATCGTCCATGATGCGCCGGGACCATGCTGGCTGGAGCTGGGATCGTTCCATCAGACGATCCCTGAAGTTATCGCAACGGCACAATCGGCATTGGTGTGCGGTTCAGCGTCACAGGCGCGTGATTGCGCTGGTCCTAGTGCGTGAGGGCGCCTCGTCGCCGCTTGGGTCGGTCCGGCGGATTTTCGAATTTGAACTGCGTGACCTGTCGCCAAAGCTGCACCTCGTGGCCGTTCCCTAACTGCTGGGCGCGCTCTTTCGCTGCGTCGTCGTCGGTACAGTCAAAGTTGACCACGCCCACCAACCGGCCGTGTTCGTCCGAAACGTAGACACGATAATGCGGCATCGTTTGTCCCTACCGTCACCGTTTTATCTGCAAGTTACGCTGCGAGGCATGGAGATTTCGGGTCTTAACGGGCTACCTCTGATGGGCCGCAACTCGTCCTCAAGCCCGCTCATGCGGTCGGGCCATTCCGTGCTTGCTCACCCCCTGGAGCGGACGCGCGGGCGGTGACGGTCGGCATGCCTGGACCGCTCCTGGACCTTAAGCTCGATATCACGATAGCCGTTGGGGTTCTGCAATTGCCAACGCCAATGGTCCGCGCACATTTGCTCCAACGATCGCGCCGATTTCCAACCCAACTCCTCCTTCGCAAACGTGGGGTCGGCATAACAGATGGCGACATCCCCTGCCCGGCGCGCCCCGATTTCATAGCGAATCGACCTGCCACTCACCGCCTCAAATGTTCGAATGACTTCCAGAACGCTGCTGCCGCTGCCCGTTCCAAGGTTGATCGTGAGCACCCCGGGCCGTTTCAGGTGGCGCAAGACACTGAGGTGACCGGATGCAAGATCGACGACATGGATGAAGTCGCGGATACCGGTGCCATCCGGAGTGTCATAGTCGTTTCCCCAAACGAGGAGCTTTTCTCGTTTTCCAATCGCCACTTGCGCCACAAACGGCAACAGGTTGCTCGGAACGCCCAGCGGGTCTTCTCCGATGAGTCCGCTTTCGTGCGCGCCAACCGGATTGAAGTAGCGCAGGATACCGATCCGCCACTCGTCGTCGGAGTTGTAAAGATCCCTCAGCATCTCCTCGATAAAGAACTTCGTGCGGCCGTAAGGATTTGTCGGTCCGAGCGGATGCTTCTCGTCGAGCGGCAGATAGCCGGGTACGCCGTAAACAGTTGCGGACGAACTGAAGACGAGCGACTTCACGTTTGCCCGCTTCATGGCCGACACGAGCCGCATCGTTCCCAGGACGTTGTTGTCGTAATACGTCATGGGCCGAACGTTGGAATCGCCCACGGCTTTCAGCCCCGCAAGGTGAACAACCGCAGTCACCCCGCAGGAACGAAGTACTTCGTAGATGGCCTCTTCATTCCGGATGTCGGCGTGCCGGAAGACGAGCGACCGCCCACAGATGGATTGCACCCGTTGGAGAGAGGCCTTGTTGCTGTTGGAGAGATTATCGACCACGACGACGTCGAGCCCGGCGTCCATCAAGGCGATACAAACATGAGACCCTATGTAGCCAGCGCCGCCTGTCAACAAGATCATTTCGGCCACTTTCCGTATTCAACCGGCTTCCGTGCAATGCCTGCCTGGGCGCCGGCTACGCTCTCCAGACTCGGACTCGCGAAAACAGTTTCTGCGAAACGCTTCGGCAGCCGCCCAAGCGTGTCGTCGCGTAGATGAACGCCTTTGCGGCAACCTCGTCACCTCCTCCCGACACGCAGCGGGTCGTTCCCAGTCGCGTCGACCCGGCCTATCGTTGACGGGATACTTGAACTGCTTAGGCTGCGGGGAGAAGCCTCCTGCCGGTCTTGGTATCGCAAGGTGACCTCGACTGCGTCACCCGGCTCCAACTCGGTATCTTCGCTTGCGATGATCCGTTCCGGGCCCTTGTCGCCTTTTCTAATGATCGCAATGTCCGTTTTGTTACCGCTTCCGCGTGCGAGTTGTGATCGAACCATCGTAGTGTACAGAAGCTTCTCTCCGACGCTCTGCAACTTCTCGCGAATTTGGTTGAGCTTTACGCTGGTCTCCTGCAGCTCACGGAGCAGATCGAGCCTGCGCTGATCGTCAAGCTTTGCCAGCTTTCTGGTGAGCTCATCCTGTTGCTTCCTGGCCTG
Organism: Bradyrhizobium sp. AUGA SZCCT0222; assembly: GCF_018130205.1. Lineage (NCBI taxonomy): Bacteria > Pseudomonadati > Pseudomonadota > Alphaproteobacteria > Hyphomicrobiales > Nitrobacteraceae > Bradyrhizobium > Bradyrhizobium sp. AUGA SZCCT0222. The sequence continues at coordinate 41,160 of NZ_JAFCLX010000022.1, read as the reverse complement.
CAGCAGCTGCGCAGTGGTCTGCAGCTTCCGGGTTGACGACAGCAACACCGCGCGACGGGCATCCGTGACGCGAGGGCTGGTCAAGGACCCCCTGGCGAAGAGATCGGACGCTTTCTGCAGTTCTTCGAGGTCTGACTGAAGCCCCTCCTCCTCCTTCTTCTGCTGCTCCGAGAGCACGCGGATCTCGTCATCTCCCCGCCGGACGCCGCCTTGAAGGAATGTCTTTTCCTGCTGAAAGTCACTCTGCTTCGTTTTCAAATATTCCGTTTCTGCATTGACTATTTCCGAGATCGCCGACCGGGCTATGGGCACGTCCGTCAGAATGCCCGGATTGAGCTGCGTCGCCTCTCCGAGCTCATTCTTGATGCGCCACATACGCGCCTGTTCTTTGGCGAGTTCTGTCCAAAGCGATCCGTACTCGCTCCTCAGATCCGCCGACTCGAGATACGGATTATTCATTCTGATACGCATGATGTCGTAGCCGCCTGCCACAGCAACGAGTTGGCGCGCGGTGATGGACGGACGATAAGGGTACTCGCCCGGCTTCGACACGTCCCCATTTACATATATCGGTCTGTATTCCGCCACCATCGTTGTGACTTGATCTGCGTCTATCACGATGACGGCCTCGCGCAGTCGAAACACCTTGCTCGCCATTGCTGCACCAATCTTGGCGCGGAGCTGCGGCAAGGGCAGGCCGACGACTGGAAGCATTCCGACCAGTGGCAACGAAATGTTCCCGTCCATTTGAACGGCAGCACGATGCCGTAGCTCCGGCACGCCCGCCACCGAGACCTCCAGCACGTCTCCAATGTTTACCCGATATTCGGCCTTTGCTTGAGGGACGAACATCGTCAGACCGACGGCCACCAAGCCCCATTTGATGCTGCGGCCGAAGCTGCCGCCAAAGACATCGATATGGAAAACATTGCGCAGTCCAGAATTCGGCATGGTAGCAATTCCCTGCATGGACGTGGTCGATGGATGAAGTTGTTCAAATCTCTCGATGGAAGGCAGCGCGCCTGCATCGCTATCTTCCGAGCGACCGGCCAGAGACGCGATCCGCAAGACGCACTGTTCCTGTTCCCCTCATTCGGGCCGGGCCGCTCAATGCCTCCTTCGCTGTTCGATTGATCTGTTGATCAGTGCTGAACGTGCGAGCGGATTGCTTCCGACAATTCTAATCCTGCGTTGCCGCAGCTCAATCGACCATCGTGGTTACCCCTCACTACCCATTTATTGCCAGTTCGAACCGGCGACTCCGATGGTAGTGATTTGGCCACCGAGTGACTGGGTGGCAGAGTACAAATGAGTTATGCCTCCTTTACCAATTTGCCGGCCTCTACCGAGTCGTCGGCACGTTCGGTCGACGCCGGCAGGGCAGTCCCGGCACGCGTCGGCAGGAACCGATTGGCTGTCCTGTTGGTATTGGCCGCAGCTACCGAATTCCTGCTCGTAACCGTCGCGGCCTATTCCGCAGCCGTCCTCTACCATCGGGTAGTCCTCCTGAGCCCGCCGGACGCCGCCAAGTACATTCAGGAATCCCTTCTGATTTCCGCGCTGCAGTTGCTCGTTTCCATGGGGCTCCGGCAATACTCGCGAATCCAGACGCAGACCCGGCACGTCTTCCTGTGGAGCGGGGCCAGCGCCGTCTTCTTCGTGTTCGCCATCTTCATTTCGACATTGTTCCTTCTGAAAGTCTCAGAAGGCTACTCGCGCGCGACCATCATAGCCCAAGCTGTGAGTGTCCTCCTCACGGTACTTGGCACGCGGGCAGTGTGGTTCTCATTACTGCGCAGCGCCATTGCAACGGGGCTGATCGACGCAAGGCGCATCATTCTTATTGGAGACCAGGGGCACTGCCTGAAGTTTTCCGTTCGGGCAATGGAAACCGGAATTCGAACCATCCACTCGTTCGATTTTCCGCCCGTACGCACCAACGCCTCGAAACCGGCGCCTCCCAGCGCGGTTCAAGCGCGACCGGATGCGCGCCAACTTGTCGCAAACTGCCGGCCGCTCCGAGCAGATGACATTGTCATTTTGCCTTCAGAAGCGGATGTTCCGTCGGCTCTCGCGCTCGCCAGCGCCCTGTCAGATCTCCCAGTTGACGTTCATGTCCTCCCTGTTGGATCCATCGATCTGATGGCCGTGTCGCGGATCACACCGTTCGGCGACATGGTGACGATGCGGATCTTCCAGTGTCCCCTCACTCCTTTCAACCGGGCAATAAAGCGAGCCTTCGACGTCGCTGCTGCAATCGCCGGGCTCATTATGCTTAGCCCCCTCTTCGTCATCGTTGCGGTCGCAATCAAGCTCGATTCTCGTGGGCCGGTGTTCTTTCGCCAGACGCGCCACGGCTACAACAACGAACCCATTCGCGTACTGAAATTCAGATCAATGACCGTGATGGAGGAAGGCGACAATTTCAAACCTGTCACCAGACACGATCCGCGCGTGACTCGTCTGGGACGCCTCATGCGCCATACCAATGTCGACGAGCTTCCACAGCTGTTCAACGTCCTGATCGGCAACATGTCGCTCGTCGGACCCCGCCCACACGCAACCGCGCAGAACGAAGTGTTCGCTGAGCTGATCTCGTCATTTTCCCGCCGCCACAACGTCAAGCCTGGCATTACCGGCTGGGCTCAGGTCAACGGGTACCGTGGCGAGACCGATACCCTCGAGAAAATGCAACGCCGCGTGGAGCATGATCTGTACTACATCGACAACTGGTCACCTCTTCTCGATCTCAAAATCCTGGTCATGACCTTCTTTTCCAGAAAGGTGTATTGGAACGCTTTCTAGCGTGACCCCGACTGCGGTAGCGAACCGGCATTTGTTTATTCGTTAAACCGCAGGGGAGCATCGGAGTTGGGCAACTCCGTTGCATCCCATATTCGTTGATGTGCGGAGCCTCAGTAATGCAACTAGTAGGACTGGTACAAGACAATGCTGCAGAGTTTTAGAAACGATAGCTCCGTAACTCAGGACACTGCGCCGCCTGAATTTCGTTCTCCAGTCGAGTCCCTGACAGATGGAGTGGCCTTCATACGGCGGCACCTCTCGATCCTGTTGCTGACGGCCCTTGTAACGATTGGCACTGCTGTACTCTATCTCGTCGCTGCAGTACCAACCTATACTGCCACCGCGAAACTCGTCGTAGATGCGAAAGCGGCTCCAGGAGACATTGCGTCCGCGTCAACGATGGTGGAAGGCCAGATCGCAATCATAAACTCTGAGGGTCTGGCGCGTGCCGTGATACGGAAGCTCCGTTTAGCAGACGATCCGGAGTTTTCCGGGGGAGTCTTGCGACGTATGATCGGGTCGGCATCCCGGCTACTCGGCAAATCAGAAACTGAGTCCGGCGCGATGCGTCGCGCCATGGAATCGTTCGATCGCAAGCTTTCGGCCAAGCGCGTCGGCACAACGTACATTGTCGAGATTACCTTCGACTCCGTCGACCCAGAGCGCGCGGCGCAGATCTTGAACACCATTGCAGAGACGCATATAGCGTCTCAACTGGACGCAAAGATCAAATCGTCGTTGCGAAGCGCGAAGTGGGTCAAGGATCAGATAAACGAACTAGGCAGTCAGGCGTCAGCTGCCCAAAACGCTCTGGTGAATTATCGTAAGAACAGGACCAGCATCGCCGATTCCGCAGAGCCTGTCGATCCAGGAACATCCCCATCGCAATCGACGGGGAAAATGCAAGGTGATCTCGCCGAACTTGAAGCCGCCGCGGAATCCACCGCATCGGCTCATGATAATTTTCTTCGTGTGCTGCGGCACATGGAGGCGCAGCAGCAATCCTCGCCGACGTTACAAGTGTATCTGCTCATCGAAGCGACCCGTCCCCTGGCGGCCAGCTCGCCGAAAGTGGGGATCGTGCTTGGAATGTCGATCGTTGGCGGGTTGCTTCTTGGCATCGCCATCGGCGTGATGCGCGATCTGGCAGACCGGGGCATCCACACCAGCGGTGGCGCCCCCCTGCCTGTGGTGGTTCTTCAACAGGGTGACGCGGCTCTCGCCAAACAGAACTATACACCCGCGGCCTTATCAACGGTTCGACGCCAGAACCCGAAGGAGGAGCCCGGTGCTTTATCAGAGCACGGCGGCGGGATCAGGCGCGGCCCGGACGCGTAATGGAGCGAAGGAGGATCACGACGTCACGGCCGGGCTCGGGCGCAGCGGTGACAGCAAGGGTCCAAGGCGACGACGCCTCAGCCAGCCTCCCCTCGGCACGAACCGGACGGGGTAATCCAAAAGGGTCGGGGCTCGATGCGACAGCACGAATATACTCGATAGGCCGTCCACGATATAACGAACTCACTCCTTATTCTCATCGTTTGGTTCTTCGCAGATGTTCACGACGGCAGATCTCCTTGACTCCTACCCGTTTGCGGGCGGAGCCGCACCCAAGGACTGACGTAGTGGAGCACGCCCTCGGCGCAGCACGAAGCTGTACAAAACAATAAACGTACATGGCAATTTTGCTTTGTGCAGTTCAATCAAGTGAATGCGAGAGCCTTGGATGTTCGGATCCCTCTTCTGGAAGTCTGTACTGGCTTTCGCTTATCGTTGCTCCGGCGCGGTGGTCACGTTCGCCTTTGGCGTCTGCTTCGCCCGGATGATGAGCATCGAGGAGTACGGCGTCCTCGTATCGCTGATGACCTTCGGGTTTATCGCCTCGACGATTGGCCTCGTCGGTCAGCAACTTCTCGTATTGCGGGAAATACCAAGTCTCGCAACGCGGAAAGACTATACGTCGATCGGCTCGATCGTCGCCAAACGGGTTCGTGTGGCATGTTTGGGCAGCATTGCGGCGACAGCGATCGCTCTGCTGATATTCGTCGCCGCTCACGGCCGAGGGGGAGTATTCGGACGCTGGGAGTACGCCACGAGCCTGCTCTTGATACTGCCATTGGCATTGATCGAAATGCAGAGCTCGGTCGGTCGCGCGCTCGGTTCCGTCAACCTCGCACTCATGCCGAAGGATGTGCTGTGGCGATTGTTCATCATATTGTTCGGCGGAGCCTTCTTTGTAGCATATGGACATCCGGTCACGGCGGCAGATGTTTTCGTGATCGCGACCGGCATCCTGGTCGTGCTGATCGCCATTCAGCAGGTTCACCTGCGACGTCTCGCCCAAGGACATAGGCTGTTCACCAACGCGGTGAAGCGATCGAAGGACAGCGTTGCCGACGTCATCTCCACTTCCGGACCGTTCTGGGTGACCAGCATCGCCAGCATGCTGTTTGCTACAATTGACATCGTTATTGTCTCGGTCATCGTCGGTCCGGAAGCCGGCGGACTTTATTACGCCGCCAACCGGATTGCGCTCCTTCTCGATTTCTTCCTGGTGACTTTCTGCATTCCCGCGGCACCTCTCATCGCACGGCTATTCGACGAGGGTCGTCGCACGGAGATCACACGCATCATGTCAGGTGGGACACTGGCTGCCTTTATCGGCGTCCTTGGATGCGTCGTGGTATTGGCTCTGGTCGGCGACATCGTGCTGATGGCCTTTGGACAGCATTTCGTCCGCGCCCACGGAGTCCTGATGGTCCTGGCGATCGGCATGCTAGCGTCGACATACTTCGGTGTCGGCAGTGTCGCACTGAACATGACCGGGCATCAGCGGGCCGCGATGAACATCATGGTCACCACTTCCGTGCTGGGGGTCGCGGCCATGGTCGGCGCGACCTGGATGTTCGGGATTTGGGGAACCGCGGTCGTTCTGGTCGTCGTATGGGTCGCGAACAGGGCATGGATGGCGGCCCACATCTACGCGGCGGAAGGGATCGATCTCACTCCCACCACGATGCTAATCACTATCGGGAGGCGTGCAACACGCATAGTCGCATGAAGATGGATCGAGGCGCATTCGATTACGAGGTTTCAGGAAGCCGGCTTTCGATGGGGCTGGTGAGACTTCTCGACACCGCCATTGGGCGGATCAGCGGGCGCGGCATCGGGGTCGCCATGCAGGCGATCCGCCCCCTTCTGAACTCCCAGCTGTCTTGCGTCCATTTCGCGGACGGCAGTCGCATGTTCTTTCGGCTGGACGACGCTTACTGGAATTCGTTCATCCGCCAGCCCGACACCGAGTACGAGCCGGAGATAGGGAAGTTTCTGCTACGGCTGAAGGATGTCGACTATGTGTTCTTTGATTGCGGCGCCAATATCGGATACTGGTCCGTTCTAGTCACGTCGGAAATGCTGGGCCGTAAACGCGCGGTTGCCGTCGAGGCTTCACGGGAGACGCTCGCTATTCTTCAGCAGAACTGTATCGCCAATGATCGGCGCTTCGCGGTCTACTGCAGGGCATTGTGCGAGACCGATGGACAAAAGCTGCTCTTCTTTACCAACGGACCTCATGCCGCCCGACACATTGTGGAGCCGCAGAGCAGCAATTCAACACACCTCGAAGCGGTCATATCAACATCGGTTGATGCGTTGGCGCGGCAACTGCAGCTGACGGACAGCGATCGGATCATCGTCAAGCTAGATGTCGAGGGCGCTGAGATCTCGGCGCTAAAGGGCGCCCACCGAGCACTGAAGCGCGACACGCTGGTCATTTTCGAAGATCATGGCCAGGACCGGAGCCACGCTACCACGAGGTTCGTGCTCGATGAGCTCGGATTTCCGGTCTTTTCGATTACTGCCGATGGGGCCATTACGGAGATCAAGGAGCTCGTTGCACTGGATCGGCTGAAAGCGGACCCGAAAAGAGGCTACAATTTCGTGACCTGCCCTCCAGGGTCCGGCTTCCACCGGTGGATTGCAGGAATTGCCGATAGCGCAAGGTCGTGCTGAGCGCCCTGCCGCTCGGACTTGGTCGGCCTCGGAGATGATGCCGGCAAGCGATCCGGGAGGATGCTCGTGCAATCAATGCGCCCAGGTTCCTGACCACGTCCCGTGGCTAGTCTTCCAGAGATGGTATTGCGCGAGCCCTTCTGGTGGTTGCGCTGCGCCGGATTGCGATCGTAGCGGCCAGAATGGGTTCGGCCGGCTAGCGGCCCTCCGCCGACCCGAACTGGCGCTTCAGTCGTTCGCCCGGGAGGCTTTTTCGCGCAAGCGGCTATTCGGTATCACCAGAACACAATCATTGCTAAGTACGACCCAGCAGCATCTGGACCGCGGACTGAACACCGTTCATTCGAGCCTCGAACGCGGCTCTCGTATCAAATTGCCCCCCGACACCGATGCGAGGAAGTCCAAATTGATTCGGCTTGCAATCGGATACATGCCCATGCCGCGTCGTCACTGCGGTCGAAAAGCCTGCTTCCTTTGCCAGATGTTCTTCGCGGGGACCACATGCTCCGGAGGTGCCGTAAGGATAAGCGAAGTGCCGAACGGGGCGCTGAAGTAATTTCTCCAGGTAGTTGCGGTTAGCTACCATTTCGGAGCGTGCTGAAAGGGCATCCAAGTACGCCAGTGCCGGATGCGAATCCGTATGCCCGCCAATTGACGCGAGAGGGTGCTGCGCCAAGCTCTGAAGCTCGCGTTCATCCAGGAAATAGGCATCATTCAGCGCCGATAGTGACAGACCCGCCCTGCTGAATGTTGGGGCGAGCATTGCGGCTCGGCGGTAATCTTCGTGAACCCACTCGCCTACCTTCCGCAAGGCCGATGCCTTCTTATCCAAATCGGGACAGCAGAACCGGATGCCCATCGCGTCGATCGTAACCGTGTCTCTCGAGCGAAACAATTCGCGTAAGCCTAGCCACCACGGCTGCAGCGTCCGCGTCGGGGCGCCGGTCGGAACGTACACCATGAACGGCGCGTTGTTTCGCTCGAGGATGGGAACCGCAGTGGAGACGTTGTCTCGGTAGCCGTCGTCAAAGGTAAGCACCGCATAGCGGCGCGGTCGAGGATCCGTGGCCAATCGCTCGAGACACGCTTCGAGATCGACAATCTCCCATCCTTCCTGGCGTAGCCACTTGAGCAAATATTCAAAAAGTTCAACTGAAGTGCCGCTCATCAATTCCGAGCGATAGTCTCGCTGAATCTCATGGAACATCAGGATGGCCGCCCTTCCGGCAAACATCCTGCGGAGAGTTGGCGTCAATCCAGACCAACTAGCCGCTTGGAATATGCTTCTCTTGAGCATCTGCTTCATTCCAAGCGCTCCCCAGGCTCACTACTCGCACAGGACTCGGCCGCACAACTGTGGTGTCCGTTTATTTCCACATGCGGCCTGCCAATGCCCATCTTCAAAATGCCCCTCGTGAGCGCGATAAACGCCTATGCATGCGAAGGCAGAAAACGAAAGAAGAGGAACTCCAACATTTATCAACGAACTGCCTCGTCCACGCAACCGCGTACCGCTACTCACTAGTAGGTACCTCAGAATTCGCCGTCTCCATCAGACATCTTTCAGGTAGCATCTCGCTGTCTGACACAAAACGCAGGGCCGCGAGCGATGCCGCGTTTTTGTGATGTGAGTGTCGATGAAATGGCCCCTATGAAAGTACTGATCGCTAATAAGTATCTCTTCAACAACGGTGGCGCGGAGACCGTGTTGTTTCAGGAACGAGAGTTCCTGACGAAGACCGGGACGGACGTTATCGACTTCGCGATGCAGCACGAGCGAAATATCCAATCGCCGTACGCCACGCATTTTGTGTCCAGACAGGAATATCGGAGCGGCGGCTACCTTGCCAAGATAAAGGGCGCGCTTTCGTTGATCCACTCTCGCGAGGCCGTCAGCAAACTCGCATCGCTGATCGATGAAACGCGACCAGACCTGATGCACTGTCACAACATCTACCATCAGCTGACACCATCGATCATCGGCGTCGCCAAGTCGCGGGGAATTCCCGTTGTACTGACGCTGCACGATACGAAGCCGGTCTGTCCGGTGCACAGCCGAGCGCGGGACGGCCAATTGTGCTCGTTATGTCTTGGCGGCGATTTCCACCATGTGCTGACCCATCGTTGTTCTGACGGCTCGATGGTACAGAGCGCCGCGCTTTACCTGGAAGCAGTGACGCAACGCTGGCTGGGAAGCTACGAGAAGGTGGATCGCTTTATCGCTCCGAGCCGGTTCATGCAGGAGTCGGTGTTGCGTCGGTTCTCAGCGGACCGGGTGGCGCTGCTCTACAACGGCGTGGATGTCACGAACATTTCGCCGAGCGGCCGGGACAAAGGCTTCGTGCTTTACTGCGGCCGGCTTGCAGCGGGCAAGGGCGCGGAAACCCTGCTGCGCGCCCATGAGGTTGCGGGATGTCGATGGCCACTCGTCATTGCTGGCACGGGGCCGCTAACCGATGATTTGAAGTCTCAGTTTTCCCGGAATGTACAGTTTGTCGGCCAGCTTTCCGGGGAGGCGTTGACCACGACAATCGCTGACGCATCTGTGGTGGTTGTGCCTTCGGAGTGGTCCGAGAACTGCCCAATGTCCGTGCTGGAGGCGATGGCGCATGGCAAGCCGGTCATTGCGACCCGCATTGGCGGCATTCCGGAGCTCGTGGACGATCACGTGACGGGATTTCTGTTTGAACCCGGAGACGCAGACGAGCTTTGCATCCACCTCGAGTGCCTTATGGGTGACGCCGATCGTCGCGCGCACATGGGAGCTGCCGGAAGGATCCGTGCGGAACGGGACTTCTCTCTCGAGAAGCATAACGCCGAGCTGATGGCCGTCTACCAGTCACTGGTGCACGGGAGAAGCTTTGTCGACCGCTCGATACCCGCTCAAGGAGTTCACGAGCTACTAACGACTAGTAGGAGGGCGTAGTGAGTGCGGAACATCCGGTGCTGCGGGTGATGATGCTTGGCTTACGTGGATTCCCCAATGTGCAGGGAGGAGTGGAAACTCACGCAGAACAATTGTGCCCCCGCCTCAAGGAATTGGGTTGCGATGTCGAAGTGATCGTTCGCTCCTCGTACATGCCGCCAGACCGAGGTGATGAGTGGCACGGGGTACGCTACATGCGGGTGTGGTGTCCGAGGATTTCGGGTCTCGAGACGCTCGTTCATTCGTTTCTCGGGGTGCTGGTGGCAGCATGGCAGCGGCCGGACGTATTGCACATTCAGGCCATCGGGCCGGCTTTGATGGTACCGCTCGCGCGGTTGCTGGGACTGCACGTTGTGGTGACGCACCACGGCCCGGATTACGAACGTGAGAAGTGGGGTGCATTGGCCAGACTGGCTCTGCAAGCCGGCGAGGCCTGGGGCATGCGGTTTTCCAATGGCCGCATCGTGATCTCCCGGACCATTCGGAAGCTGGTACGGGAGAAGTACGGCTTGAGTTCGGTCCTTATTCCAAACGGCATCGCCTTGCCGGAAGCGCCGAGCAGCACTTCGGCACTGCAGAAATTCGGGCTCGCGCCGGGACGGTACGTGTTGATGGTGGGCCGACTGGTACCGGAGAAACGGCACATGGACCTGATTCAGGCCTTTGCCGATGCCGCGCTCGACGGATGGAAGCTCGTGCTGGTCGGGACTGCCGAGCATGCCGACGCCTATACGGCAATGGTGGCGGCACGCGCTGAGGCGACCAATGGGGTGGTGATGACCGGCTTCCAGTGCGGCCTCGCCCTGCAGGAGCTATACGCCCATGCAGGTCTTTTTGTCTTGCCATCTTCGCACGAAGGTCTGCCGATCGCATTGATGGAAGCCTTGAGCTTCGGCCTGCCCGTTGTCGCGAGCGATATTCCTGCTCATTTGGAGATCAGATTGGATGACGCGCACTACTTTCATTTGGGAGACGTATCAGCGCTCGCCGAACGTCTGGCGTCGTTTGCACACAACCCGTGGCCGTCCGAACGCCGCGAGCAAACGCGCAGCTGGCTGGCCGAACGGGAAGACTGGAGTTCCGTCGCCGAACGAACCTTCGGGTGCTATCGCAGAGCGATCGAGCCACGCAGAGGGGGCCCGCATGTGCGGTCTCGGACGGTACCGCCCCGCACGGCCTAGCGGGTCGCGCGCGCGACGCGGCGGCAAAGCTGTCATGACAGCACTGCTTTGGGACCACGCACCGCAAGCGCGATGCCGGTCCCACAATCGGGCCGCATTCCGCCCGCCGGCCGAACCAAGGCGCCGCTCAAAATGAATGCGCTCCTGGTATTTTTTCTCGGCTTTACCTTTTTGAGATCATTCTCGAATGGGGTCGATCGCCTGTACAATATCAACCTTTCATCGACTCTTTCGTTCACCGCTATCGTGGTCGGCCTTGTGGTCGCCTGGCACATGCGACGTGTCCGAATACACAGGAGACTGTTTACCCTGTTGATGTGCTTGTCGGCCTTTGCCGTCGCTTGCGGACTGTCGTTTGTCGTCAACGCCTTCGATACCGGGAGCATTTTCGACCGATATGCCGCCTCGTACGAGATCCTGAGGTACACATATCTCTTCATGTTTGTGATACTGGTTTCTGCTGTCTATCGATCTCCATCTTTTTGCCTGAACGTCCATCGCGTTTTTATTTCTTTGCTGTTTCTGATGTCCGCGATCGGACTAGTCCAGCATCTGACCGGTCATGCCGAGCTCGCCTCGCCATACGACAAGGTTGCACGTGTAGCAGGTCTTTCTGCGCACCCCGTATCCTTCAGCCTGGAACTGGTGCTGACCTTTTGCATTTGCGAGCTCTCGCGCCGAAAACTGCGCCTTCCCGTTAGACACTTCCACATTTTGGTGTACCTGTTCTTTCTCGTCGCCCTGATCCTTGCTGCTTCAAGAACCGGGGTCGCGCTATTGGGAGTGACCTTCGGCATATTCCTTCTTGCTCAGAGACCTTCCCTCCTGCCAGCGTTCGCCGCAGCATTTGCTGTTGTCATGTGGATATCTCCATTCGGAGAATCGTTTTCGGAGCTGAGATCGGTTCCGGATTATATTCTGAGCGGGGAATATAAGGTGTGGGATTGGCGCACTGCGCCGACCTCATTCCATTGGCGCATCCACCACTGGTACGAACTATCCATGCTCGCATTGGAACGACCGATGATCGGATATGGTCCCGGTCAAGTGGTGTTATACAGCCCGTTCTCCCTGCTGGCGCACAGTCAATTCGTGGAAACATTCTTCGAGACGGGCGTGCTCGGCCTGATCTCCTTTGCCGTGTTTTGGTTCAGTCTCCCGCTGGCCGCAATGTCAGACCGGCAGCAGCTTGTCGTCTCCTATGGCAGACAATCAGCAGAAGTTGGAACTCTGCACTTCTGGCTTGCCATGTTTGCCGGCGTGACTCTGGTTGCATTGTTCGATGACAGCTTCAACAGGGAAACCTTGGCGTTCTCGTACCTGATCGTCAGTATGTTTGTCGTGCTGGCTCAACCTCAAGCCGTCACCGAACGTAACTTCAGATCGCCTTACTCGCCCATCGCGATGACCGCTGGTCGCGGATCGCAGCATTGGGAAGCCGAGGAACTACCTGAACCGCAGTCTGGCCGCTGATGTCTCATCGGCCTGTTCGAGATATGAAAAAGTATCTTACCGTTCCGCTCACGGCTCTCATGCTCCTGGGCGCCCTCGTCTCATCGGCGAGTGCCGAGGCAATGGCAGCTCAGGCAGGGTCTTTGGTTCGTCAAGCCGTGCAAGCGGGGAAGATGGCATCACAAGCCGCTCCGACCACCTGCACGTCTTTGTCTATCGATTGTGTCGTTTCGCAAAATTCCGGATACAACACCGGAATATATCCACACGGAGTGAAGACCTATTTCTCGTGGTATGCAGGTGGCCCGGCTGCCACGGGAAACGGCGCTCCGCCTTCCGATTTTTCTTCACTGACGGGTTGGGGACAGATTTATCCGCAAGCCGGTTCTTCGAACGTTGCTGCCAATATTTATATAAAGGACTATCGCGTCTTTGTGCACTTGAAGGGGGGCGGCTGGCAACTTGTGCAGGATCAAGCCACGAATTCCATCGGCGGCTATCACTACGTGGCCGATTTCTCCAACAACTCCTTTTCGGCAATGGGCCTCGACGTTCAGTCTGACGGAAGCGTGAGAATGGACTCGCCGCCATCCGGCCACAATGATCACTTCTGGATTGAACCAAGGGGATCGTATGATCCCGGAACAGTCGACGGGGTGTTCTCGATGGCACAGCTGCGCACCGATAGCGCAAGCGCAAATCTGATCGCCAACTTTGGAGGTGACTGGTGGAGAAACACGTCAGCTCCGTATCTCTACCAGAACGGCGTGTTTGTAAATAATCCCGGCATCGGTATGGGCAGCTGGGTCAGATTGACGACGACGTACCAGTACTTCTTCTTCACGACCATGACTAAATCGCAACTTCAAGCCGAACCGCCTCCACCCTTGAGGTAAGCTGAACTGTGCTTCGGTACTCGACAGATCCGCTCGGCACTGCCGCAACAGCCTCCGCTTCCACGTGGGCGGCGCGCTCGCCAGGGTTATCGCATGCGCGGCGGCAAGAGAGCGATTCAGAAGCGGTCATCGATCTCCTGATCGGGCCTCATCTGGCCGCGGCCCAGGAAGAGCCTGCACAGGATCCGAGTCGAACTCCTTTCAGCCGCGTGCACCCGTTTGCGCTGAGCATTCTCGTGAACGTCCGTGGCCCAGGCGGCTTGCGCCGCCGACACCCGTTCCCTGCTAGCTGGTGAGGACCATCAGTGAGGCGCCCCCGAGCACGTGCACAGACAGGTCCTCTCCGGCAACCGTCCGTACAATGCGCCGCGCGGCGTTAGCGAGGGTGGATTTCGCGGTTCGCCATTCGGGATGGATATCGAGAAAATCTTCCATCCTGGTGTACTGGCTGTCAATGATCTCAAAGCCGGTATCACGCAGAGTAGCCAGTGCTGTTGCCTGATCAAAGTAATGCAGGTGGCCAGCTTGCTTTCGTCGCTGAAGGGGGATGCCGCGCAAGAGGCCGAGGACACTTATATCGAGGGGAATATGAAACACATAGTATTTCGAACGCCCTCTGAGCCTTCGCAGAAAGCCCATATAGTCTTCGATGTGCTCGAAGACATCGATGCACAGGAGACAATCGTAGCTTTCGTTGGTTTGCAGGAAATCGCCGCAGAGGAAGCTTAGGTTCTCTCTCTCGCGCTGTTTGGCGGCGTTTATGGCGTAGGGAGCAATATCGTAGCCAACGGCGGTTGAGTCGCGGAAGATATCGTGCCGAAGAAGGGCATTCAGAACGCCTCCCGTGCCGCAGCCTATGTCGACGATTTTCTGGCAAGTGACGTTGTTGGCGCGCACGATCTTGGCGATCTTCGCGGCCTTGCCACCGGCATCTTCGTCATGCCAGCCCGGATAGGCCTCGGCATAACCTTTTCCGGTATAGAGGTCGCTTGGCATGAGCTCTGCCCCCCTGACATTCGCCATTGTTCCCTCCTTTGATTGACAGAAAAGGTGCGGGTCAGGTCGAGGGACAAGGCCCTGGACGTCGCGGCCGCGCCCTGCGCCCGTAGTCCGGCCCGCTACTTGGTAGCGACTGCAGTGATGCCCATAAGGAAACGGGCCAGGTAACTGTGCCGCAACCGACCTGGAGACTGCTGCAGCGCCCGTTCGATGCCGCGCAGCAGTTGGTAGGGGGGCGTGGCGAGCCGATATCCGGAGACCACCAGGGGGAATTCGACCGAGCGGAAGCCGGATTTGAGCATCAGGGCACGCAGTGAGCCGTAGTCGTATTCCCGCATGTGCATGCCCTTCGCCACGTCGTCGAAGAACACCGAAATGTCGTGCGGCCCGGTGACGCTGCTCGGGGTCTTGCACACATAGTGCCCGCCGGGCTTGAGCACCCGGTGGATCTCCCGGAGCTGGGCCTCGGCGTCCTCGACATGCAGATGCTCCATGAGCTGGTCCGAGTGCGCCAAACCGACGGAGTTCTCTGCGAGCGGGATTTCGACCCCGTCCGTCTTCAGGAAGCGAAAGTTGGCCGGCGCGGCGGCGAAATCCACCAGGGCGTCCGTGACATCGAGGCCCAGCACCTCCCCGGCGAATCCGGACAGTGCGAAAGGCAGCAGGGCGTCGCCGCAGCCGATCTCCAGGTATACGTCACCCCGCTCGACCCGGGGCTTGAGGAGTCTGACCTGTTTGGCGATCCGGTCCGCGCGCGAGTCCACTGCGGTTTTTTGCGGATGGTCCGGCAGGCTGTCGAACAGCTCCGAATAGACTTCGGTATAGAGCCGGGAGCGCTCGTCGCGGCCGGCGAACCGCAGCCGATCCGCGAGCCTGCGTTCGAGTTCGTAGTGCGCGCTCAGCCGTTCGGGGGACCGCGTGTCCTTCCGGCGCCGCTGGATCGCCGCATAGTCAGGCTTCAGGTTCGTCAACACACGCGCACCATTCATGCGGCCGCTTCTTTTGCCTAGTGTGAGACCGTGGCGACCGATTCGCGCGGACCCTCCGCAGCACGGGCGCGGGACTCGCCCACGATCATCTCCACCAGCAAGTGTGTCGTGGATCCGAGGTTATCTCAATAACCCTTACGAGCTACCCCGGAGCGCGGGATTTGATCAGCCCCGGAAGAATTGCGCTATCCAGCTCAGTTGAGGTGCAAGACCGCTCGCTCCAAAACGATCGGCAAGCGACGACGCATTGTCCTGTCCACGTTCCAACACGGCCAGCCGGAGCGCGTGCTTAACCGTGACTGCGCAGACGACAATTCCGCGAAGAAGCGCGCGGCGAGCGATGCGAGGCGGGAGTTCTGGCGACAGGTCGCGCAGTCCGGATTTCTCGGCACCGACCTCAGCGTGAACGAAGCGTCCTCACACCACGCGTCAAACGATACTTACGTGCGTTCCTCTCGGCTGGTTCCGTCTGCTTCCGTTCCCGCAATGCTGACAACGAGGCAATCCGATGGAAAAATCGCGCGCGTGCCTTGAACCGGCCCGATATGCCCACGTATTGGGCCGACATACGTGGGTATAAATCATATTTTGAAAGTTTTTTCGCCATTTTTGCTTATTAACCAACCAGCAGTCAGCAGTCGGGGGGGCAAAAATCCCACTGCTTTGAAATATCCTCGCGGTTCGAGGCTGAAATGCTTTGAAATCTGTTCGTGGCGCCAAGCTGCGAGCAGGCGGTATGTCGCGCGCCCCATCGTGCGCGGCAGTGGAATATCCTCGCGGTTCGAGGCTGCAATGCTTTCAAATCTGTTCGCGGCGCGTTGCTGCGAGCATGCGGTATGTCGCGCGCCCACCATGCGCGGCAGTGGAATTCCTGACTTCAACTTTCGCCAGCAATGGAGAACCATAGTGACTGCGTTGACCGATACCATCTATCAAAATACGCGCGGCAATAGCGAAGCATACCCGGAGGGCGTCCCCACATACTATTCTTGGTATACTGGCAAGGTTGGAGGAGAGAGCTCAGCTCCCGCCGGTTTCTCGGCTGTCACGGGATGGGGACAAATTTATTCCGAGGCCGGTGCGTCGAGCGCTGCCAATGCGAACGCAGATGTTCAGATAGCGCATTTCGAGACGTGGGTGCATCTCACCACTGGTGGCTGGGTCAAGGTGCAAGACCAGGCGACGGACTCCATCGATGGAGCCCAGTATCTCGCTGACTTTTCTGGAAACTCGAACATTCCCTGGACCGAGACAACATTGCCGGACGGCAGCGTAAGCGTGAATGCGCCGGGAGCTGGCTACAACGACCACTTCTGGCCCGGCGGAGAACGCGGAACTTATACGCCCGGAACGGTCGATGGTGTTTATGTTCAAGCGTTCATGAAGACCGACAATCCAAACGCGAATCTCGTGGCCAATATCGGCGCGGATTGGTGGAGAGACAAATCAGCTCCGTTCATCCTGCAAAATGGAGTGTTCGTAAACAATCCCGGAGTCGGGATGAACAATTGGGTCAACCTGACAACTGAGTGGCAACCTCTCTATTTCACTTCGCTCAGTGCGACGCGCTTGCAGGCTGATCCACCACCCCCTCTGGTCACCTCGGCGCCGATTCCGACGCAGCCGACCACGCCCACGACGCCAATCACCCCGCCAAACATCGCTCCGACAGTGCTGCAGGCGTCCGCTTTACCGGGAACGGGAATCGAGCATGTCGGCGATACCATCACATTGACGCTCCGTTTCAGCGAGACCGTGAACGTCACCGGTATTCCTACGCTGTCGCTCAATGATGGCGCCAAGGCCGCCTATGTGAGCGGGTCGGGCACGAATACGCTCACCTTCAAAACGACGGTCGCGGCGACCCACACCGACACCTCGGCGCTTGCCATCACCGGCGTCAATACTCCGACCGGCTCGAGCATCAGGGATGCTGGTGGCTTGGCGGCGAACCTTTCGGGCGCGTTGAAGACCTTCACCGGTCTCCAGGTCGATGTCGATCCGATCTCACCGACGTCCCCGACCTCGCCGTCGAACCCGACATCACCGACGAACCCGACGAACCCGACGTCTCCATCCTCGGTCGCGCCGGTCCTCGCCGTCGCGGATCACACGCTCACGGTGGCCGGCAGGGGCGGCACGGTCGACCTGGGGGTGAAGGTGTCCACGACCGATCCCAACGACAGAGTGACCGTGAACATCAGGGGATTGGCGTCGTACGAGACGATCACCGACGGCCTCGGTAACACGTTCAGTGGTAGAAACATCACCTTGACGAAGGCGCAGGTTGACAGCGGACTGACGCTGCACAACTACTACCGAGGCTCGCGTGATCCGGTCGACACAATCACGCTGACCGCAACTGCCAAGGACCCGGTCACCGGCGCCGTTACGACATCCTCGACGAAGTGGATGACCCTGTCGGATGCTCCGTCTGCGACCACCACGACTCCGACCACGCCAACCACGCCGACCACCACGACGCCGCAAACCCCCAGCGTAATGACGCCTGCGACCGCTACCACGAGCCCGGTCACCAGCACGCTGACGGCCTCCACACCGCAGTCGATCACCGTGACGGCTGGCCCACCTGCGACCACCACGGCGCCTGCGACCAGCACTGCCGTGGCGTCCCAGGCAAACCAGAGCTTTGCGCTGCTAAACCAGTATATGGCCGCCACCCCAGGCCGGGCCGATTCCGGTCAGATTGTATCGGCGATATCGAATGGCACGACCTGGGGTCAGGAATCGTTCCTCACCAGACCCCCAGCTTCATGATCCGCTTCCGCACCCGGGCGCTCGTCGCCCGGGTGCGGCAACATCGAAATTTGGGAATGCATGAGAAGGAACATCGGAAGCGGTCGGTAGCCGCGAAGGGTTGAGTAGAAAACATGGCGATCCAGAATGGAAATGCCCACACCGCAGATCTAGGGCTCCGAGCCCTGGCTCTGTTCCTGCGGATTCATGGCGTCAACGCTACGCCAGAGCAGCTCCGCGATCGATGCGGAGGCGACGCAATCGGCATCCGCGCAATGCTGCGCTGTGCGCGCGAGTTTGGAGTCGACCTCGGTTCGCGGACGACACATTGGAAGCGACTTGCGGGCATCCAGCTGCCAGGAATCGCAGCGCTACATGACGGCGGATTTCTGCTTCTCGGAAAGATCGATGACAGGGGTGCGCTTGTGCTGCATCCGACCTGGTCAAATCCCAGGGTGATGACGCGCGCGGAATTCGAGGAAATCTGGGACGGCCGCTTGATCCTGCCCGGCCCTCAGAACGTCGCCAATCGGGTACTTCATGCACTCGCCGGCATCAACACCCGCGGAGTTGACCTGGCGCGCCGTGCCGGGAACGCCGTGGTGCGTGCCCTCGAGCCTTTGATGCGTCCTGGCGATGCCCTGATGCGTCCTGCCGATGCCTTGATGCGCACGCGCGATACCTTGATGCGCACGCGCGATACCTTGATGAAAGCCCGCGATACCTTGATGCGTGGACGTTTCGTCGCTCGAGGCGATATCGCTTCCCCGCCGGTGAACACCGAAGTCGCGGCGGCGAGTCCCGAATCCGACAGTGCCGATGACTCCGCGCTCGTTGCGCTGACGATATTGCTGCGTAGCCATGGTATCGCGGCCGACCCGGGTCAAATCCGCCATCGGATAGGCGCGGCGCGCGTAGGTGTTACCGAAATCCTGCGCTGTGCCAAGGAATTTGGGCTCAAGGCACGGGTACAGAAGACGAACTGGAAGCGGCTTGCGGTTACCCCGCTGCCGGGGATCGCCGTGCTGCGCGACGGCGGATTTCTGGTCCTCGGCAAAGTGGTCGACGACAATCTCCTCGTTCAGCGCCCGTTGTCCCCCCGACCCGAAACAATGACGCAGGATGAGCTGGAGGCCATCTGGGACGGCGACATCATCCTGATGGCCCGGCGCGCGACCCTGACGGACCTCTCCCGGCGCTTCGATATCAGCTGGTTCGTCGGCGCGGTTCACAAGTATCGCCACCTGCTCGGCGAGGTGCTGGTCGCCTCCTTCTTCCTTCAGGTCTTCGCCGTCGTCTCACCGCTGTTCTTCCAGGTGGTCATCGACAAGGTGCTCGTGCATCGAAGCATGAGCACGCTGGACGTTCTGATCATGGGCCTGGTCGCCCTCACCGTCTTCGAAGCCATTCTCGAAACGCTGCGCGTCTATCTGTTCGCGCACACGACAAACCGTATCGACGTCGAGCTCGGCGCCCGGCTGTTTCGTCACCTGATGGCGCTGCCGATCGCCTATTTCCAGGCCCGCCGCGTCGGCGATTCGGTGGCACGCGTCCGCGAACTCGAGAATATCCGCCAGTTCCTGACGAGTTCGGCGCTCACGCTGGTCATCGATCTCCTGTTCACGGTCGTTTTCCTTGCGGTAATGTTCTATTACTCGACGACGTTGACGCTGATTGTCCTGGCGTCCTTCCCGTTCTACATCGCGATCTCCGTAGGAGTTGCGCCGCTGTTTCGTCGGCGCCTCGATGAGAAGTTCAATCGCGGCTCCGAGAATCAGGCCTTCCTTGTCGAGAGCGTCACGGGCGTCGAAACCCTGAAGGCCATGGCAGTCGAGCCGCAGATGCAACGCCGCTGGGAGGAGCAACTCGCCGGCTATGTGGCCGCAAGCTTCCGCGTGCTCAGCCTGAACAACACGGCGAGCCAGACAGTCCAGATGATCAACAAGCTGGTCATCGCCGCAATCCTTTACTTCGGCGCCAGGCTGGTGATCGGCGGGGAGCTGACAGTCGGCGAGCTCGTCGCGTTCAACATGTTGGCCGCGCGCGTCAGCACGCCGGTGTTGCGGCTCGCACAACTCTGGCAGGATTTCCATCAGGCTAAGCTGTCGGTCGATCGGCTGGGCGACATTCTCAACACCCTGCCCGAGCCGAGCTTCAATCCTGGCCGCGCCGCGCTGCCGGCGATCCGCGGCAAGGTCACATTCGAGCACGCGACCTTCCGCTACCGCATCGACGGCCCCGAGGTGCTCCACAACGTTTCCTTCAGTGTCGAGCCCGGCCAGGTCGTCGGCATCGTGGGCTCCTCAGGGTCGGGCAAGAGCACCATCACGAAGCTGATCCAGCGCCTCTATGTGCCGGAGAGCGGACGCGTGCTGGTCGACGGCGTCGATCTCGCGATGGTCGATCTGAGCTGGCTGCGACGACAAATAGGCGTCGTGCTGCAGGAGAACGTGCTCTTCAACCGCTCGGTTCGCGAGAATATCGCACTCGCCGATCCGGCCATGCCGATGGAGCGGGTCATCGAGGCGGCATCGCTCGCCGGCGCTCACGACTTCATCCTTGAGCTGCCCGAGGGCTATGACACCGTGGTGGGCGAACGCGGAAGCAGCCTGTCCGGCGGACAGCGCCAGCGTATCGCGATTGCACGCGCACTTATCACCGATCCGCGCATCCTCATCTTCGACGAGGCGACCAGTGCGCTGGATTACGAAAGCGAGCGCGCCATCCAGCAGAACATGAAACAGATTTCCGCCGGACGGACCGTCTTCGTCATCGCGCACCGGCTCTCCACCGTGCGCAATGCGAACCGGATCATCACGATTGAGCATGGTCGGATCGTTGAGGACGGCAGCCATGATGAGCTGATCCGCACCAACGGTCGTTACGCGAACCTCCATTATCTGCAGGCTGGTATCCATGACGTCCGCTAACCGAAACGTCGTTGCATTTCCGAGAGCTGAAGTTCGCCGGCGCGAGAGCGAAATCGCGTTCCTGCCGGCAGCTCTCGAAATCACCGAATCGCCCCCGTCGCCGATCGGTCGTGCGATCGGGGCGAGTATCATCGCTCTCTTCTGCCTCACGCTGGCTTGGGCGTCGCTCGGCAGCGTCGATATCGTCGCCAGCGCGACGGGCAAGATCGTGCCGGGTGGGCGCACAAAGCTGATCCAGCCGTTCGAAACGGGCGTCGTCCGCGCCATCCAGGTTCGCGACGGGCAGCGTGTCAAGGCCGGCGACGTCCTGATCGAGCTCGACCCTACGATGACGGAAGCCGACCAGGAGCGCCAGAAGAGCGATCTCCTTGCGGCCGAGCTTGACGTCGCGCGGCTGCGCGCGGCACTGGCGGCTGATCCGCTCGCCGCCTTCCGGCCGCCGCAGAGCGCAAGCGCCGCCGAGGTCGAAATGCATCGCCAGTTCCTGATCAGCCAGCGCGCCGAACAGAACGCCAAGCTCGCGGAGATCGAGCGCCAGCTGGGTCAGAAGGAAGCGGAACGGGCGACCACGTCGGCGAGCGCGGCGAAGCTACAGGCGACGATACCGGTGCTGCAGGAACGCGTCGACATCCGCAAAGGCCTCGTCGAGAAGGCATTGGCCTCGAAGGTCATCTACCTCTCGGAGTACCAGGAGCTGGTCGGCCTTCAGCAGGACTTCCTCTTGCAGCAAAGTCGACTGCTCGAAGCCGACGCGGCCACTGCGTTGCTGAAGGAAACAAAGGAAAGGACCGCAGCGGAGTATCGGCGCACGACCTATGACGCGCTCGCGAAGGCCGAGCAGAAGGCTGCGACCGCCGCGCAGGAGGTGGTCAAGGCGGATCGGCGCACGAAACTACAGCGCTTGACCGCACCGGTCGACGGCATCGTGCAGCAGCTTGCGGTTCATACGGTGGGAGGCGTGGTGACGCCGGCGCAGGCGCTGGCCGTGGTAGTTCCGAGCGACAGCCAGCTCGAGATCGAGGCCATGCTCTCCAATCGCGACATTGGCTTCGTTCATCCGGGACTGAAGGCCGAGATCAAGGTCGACACGTTCAACTTCACGCGTTATGGGCTCCTTCATGGCGACGTGCTCAGCGTGTCGTCAGATGCCATCACGCGCGACAGGCCGCAAAGCGGTTCGAATGACCGGGGATCGGGTACAGCGCAGAGCAGCAGTGAGCCGAAAGGTCAAGAACTGGAATATGCCGCGCGCATTTCACTCGACCGTCCGGAGATGCAGGTGGAGGACAAGCTCGTCAAGCTCGGCCCCGGAATGGCGGTGACGGTTGAAATCAAGACCGGCACGCGCAGGATCATCAGCTACCTTCTGTCGCCGCTGGCGCGATACAAGCAGGAGTCGATGCGAGAGCGGTAGACGAAGCGGAACACCATCGGTGAGCCTTACGGGTAATTGGCGGCGGACAATTGCCCGTAAGGCGCTACCCGCTTTCGAACGAAGCACCTGCCGGGAGACGCCGGCCGTGGAGACGATTGCGCGGATGTCGCCAGTCGATTGGCGTATGCGCTAGCGACGCAGCGCTTCCAGCCGCGCTTTCGCCTCCTGGATTCCCGCGGCGTCGGCCTTGGCATAGAGACCTTGCGCCTTGCTCGCATCGCCGCGCGTGCCCTGAGTTTTCCATTTCGCAAGGATCAATGGGTCGTAGGTTTCCGCCAGCGCGAAGCTCGCCTGGGCGCTGCCCATCTCGACGGCGCGCTCGAGTACAAGCCGCGCCGCGCCTATATCGCCCTGCCGGAGCAGCGCGCTCGCGCGCGCAACCAACCCTGTCGCCACCGCGGCTTGCTCGGAATCGAGCTGAGCATCGCCACGCGAGGGCGCCGCTGGTGCCCACTCGGCACGCGCCTCTGCAATATCCTGCTGCAACCACGCGGGCCGCTCGCGCTGGTCCTGTGCCGATCTGCGAGGCAACGGCGCGCCGTTTGCAGCCGCCTCTCTGAGTTCCGCCGCTTCGCCTCCAGCTTTGCGGGCCTGCGCCTTGTACGCATAGATCGCGCTCCGCGTCATCGAGAGGCCTTCAAGCAAATCGGCCGTTTCGTGCTCTTTTTGGGTCGATCGCCTCAACTCCGCGGCACTGGCTACCGTCGCCTGCTTCCGCCGCGTGGCTTCCTCGTCGGCCTTTGCCGCCAGCGCGGTCTGGATCTCGACATCACGCCGCGCCGCTGCAAGCTCCTGCTCCAGCCGCGCGGATCGCTCACGCTCCTGTTGCCGGGACTTCTGCAGCTCCGCCGCACCGCTCTCCCCCGCCACTTTCAGCCGGGAAGTTTCCTCGCCTGCTTTCGTCGCCAGCGCGGTCTGGGTCTCGACATCACGCCGCGCCGCTGCAAGCTCCTGCTCCAGCCGCGCGGATCGCTCACGCTCCTGTTGCCGGGACTTCTGCAGCTCCGCCGCACCGCTCTCCCCCGCCACTTTCAGCCGGGAAGTTTCCTCGCCTGCTTTCGTCGCCAGCGCGGTCTGGGTCTCGGCCTCGCGCCGCGCCGCTGCAAGCTCCTGCTCCAGCCGCGTGGATCGCTCACGCTCCTGCTGCCGGGACTTCTGCAGCTCCGCCGCGCCGCTCTCCCCCGCCGCTTTCAGGCGGGAAGTTTCCTCACCCGCCTTCGTCGCCAGCGCGGTCTGGGTCTCGACATCACGCCGCGCCGCTGCAAGCTCCTGCTCCAGCCGCGTGGATCGCTCACGCTCCTGTTGCCGGGACTTCTGCAGCTCCGCCGCGCCGCTCTCCCCCGCCACTTTCAACCGGGAAGCTTCCTCGCCCGCTTTCGTCGCCAGCGCGGTCTGGGTCTCGGTCGCGCGCCGCGCCGCTGCAAGCTCCTGCTCCAGCCGCGTGGATCGCTCACGCTCCTGTTGCCGGGACTTCTGCAGCTCCGCCGCGCCGCTCTCCCTTTCCTGTTTCAGCCGGAACGCTTCCTCACCCGCTTTCGCCACCAGCGCGGCCTGGGTTTCGACGTCACGTCGGGCCACCGCCAGATCCTGCTCCAGACGTGCGAACCGCTCGCGCTCGTCCGAAGCGGATTTGCCAGGCGACGGGACGCCGTTTGCAGCTCCTTGCCTGAGTTCCGCCGCTTCGTCTCCAGCTTTGCGGGCCTGAGCCTCGTATGCATAGATCGCGCTCCGCGTCAGGGAGAGGTCTTGTGCCAGCGCATCGGCCCTTGCGCGCGACTGCCTCAGTTCGGCAGCCCCAGCTTCCGCCGCCTGCTTCCGCCGCAAAACCTCCTCGCTTGCCTTTGCCGCCAGCGCGGCCTGGGTCTCGACATCACCCCGCGCTGCCGCAAGATCCCGCTCCAGCCGCGCGGACCGCTCGCGCTCCTGGTGCAGGGACCTCTGCAGCTCCGCGCCGCTCTCTCCCGCCGCTTTCAGCAGGGCAGTTTCCTCACCCGCTTTCTTCGCCAGCGCGGTCAGGGTCTCGACATCATTCCGCACCTTCGCCAGATCCTGCTCCAGCCGCGCCGACCGTTCGCGCTCCTGGTGCAGGGACTTCTGCAGTTCCGCAGCGATGCTCTCCCCCGCCTGTTTCGACCGGGAAGCTTCCTCGCCTGCCCTTGCAGCCAATGCGGTCTGGATCCCGACATCGCGTCGCGCCGCGGCGAGATCCTGCTTCAGCCGCTCCGCCTCCTCACGCGACTGTTGCAGGGAGTTCTGCAACTCCGCCGCACCGCTCGGCGCAGCCTGCCTCACGCGCGCGGTTTCTTCAGCCGCTTTAGCCGCTAGCGCGCTCTGGGTTTCGACATCCCTTCGCGCTGCCGCAAGACCCTGCTCCAGCCTCTCGGCCCGATCGCGCTCCTGCTCGAGACGTTGCAGCAACTCGATGTCGCGCCTTGCATTGGTGAGTTCGCGGGACAGGGTCTCCGCCCAGTGACGCTCCTGTTCCGGAGACTGCCTCGTGTCGCCGATCGTTGCTTGGACAACCTGCACCGATTTGCCGTAGCCGCCTCGGCTCGGCGGCAGGGTTAGCAAATCGCCATTACCCTCCGTTCCAACGGAATCGAGATTGCGGACAGCCGTCGCGTGCTGCGCATCCGCCAAGGGTCGCACTCGAACGGGGGACGCCTGCGTTTCCGACGCCCATGTCATTGCGAGCATGGCGGCGGCCATCCACAGGGGCGCGGATCGTCCGGGCACAGGCAGTTGCCTCGTTGTCCTTTGCAATGCCTTCTGCGCAAACCGGGTCGTGTCCGAATCGTTGCGCGACGCGCTTGCGATTTCGGAGACGGTATTTAATCCGTCACTGGGAATAACCGTGCGGCCCATCTGCAATCACCCGTCGCTTGGCGATGCGACCCGTTCAGGTCGCGCTATTATGCGCTCCGCCGCTACGCAAATCCTAGGATTTGCATGGGGGACCCACCCCTTTCGGGTTAGGGTTTTACATAGGACCAACCCTTCTCCTGCAGCTCCATCACGCGCACGACGCCTGACTTCACCACCTCCGCCTGACGAACAATCGGGATGTCCTTGTTCTCGGCCTTGTGCATTCTTTCCTGAGTATTGCCGCAGGCCTTGAACGATACCTCCGGCGTGCTCAGCGCCATCTCCTCGATACGTGCCTTTACCGGCGACGTGTCGTCGCGCAGCATGTGCAGGCCGGGCCCGAACGTGACCACCTCGATCTTCACTTTCTCGCCGGCATCCTTGTAGTACTGCGCGACGTTCGTGGCGTTGTTGAGTGCGAGATTCATGGCGGCAGGATCGTTCGTGTTCACCTGCAAGATCAAACGGTGCGCTTTGGAGTCGGCAAGCCGAGCGTTGGCGGCGAGAGGGGATCGTGCGGCAAGAGGGGATCGTGCCCTCTTTTGTTTGGTTGCTTTGTTTTGTGTGGTGGCCTTTGCCGCAATGCGCTGATGGTGCGTAGCGGGCTCCGTCGTTGTCGGCACCCAGTACCGTCCGCCTTGCTCCGCCGCAGCGAATGGCGCGGCGAACAGTACCGTTGCGGCTGCCATGGTGATTACCCGCGCAATATATTGAAACATGCTCATGTGTCTCTCCTATCAATACACGTCATTGGAATACTCATCCGTTGGGTTTCGTGGCTGGATGTGGCCACCTGCACACTGTGGCCATCTTCGTACGCACCACCTCCAACCCGCCTAGCGAGAACACTGCATCCAGAGCAGTCCCCATCCGGGATGCAAGGTGAATACTGAGGCTTCCGCTGTCTGGAAGGGACTGCAGCAACCGAACAACGTCGCCCCCGAACGCGACTCCGGTTCCGGACGTCGGCACGGCTGCCGCGATCTGCTGCCCCTGACCGTCGTTGACGCGATAGGAAATCGCATAATCGGTGCCGCGACCGGAAACGCCGGGCCCGGCGACCACCAGTTCGCTCCGCCCGCCGCGGCAGCGAATCGAAAGCTTCACTCCGGATTCGCCTGCGCCATGGCGTGACGATGTTGTGGCGGTAGCGACCGGTGAATAATCGACGGGTGAGATCGTCACGCTAATGATCCAGTTGTTTCCCTGGTTCGCCTGACGAGGCGCGATGGTCCGCGGCGCCCTCTCGGGGCACTCCAGGCCTGCTGCGCGTTCCGCCGGGGAACAATCGTGATGCTGAGCTGTCGGATGATCTTGTGTCCCCTGCGCCAAAGCAGTGCCGCCTGCGAGCGTGATTCCAGCCACGAACAGACCGGCCGCGCGTCTCATTGCGATGCATGCGCAGCACGCGGCCCACGATCGAGCCATGCCTGCGCCGCAGGGAAGCGCGCAAGACCAGGAACGGTAGCCGCGAGATTGATCGACTTCCACTTCTGGTCGAAGCCCGGCTGCTGCAACTTTTCAATCCGGGAGAACAGATGGTCCACGAAGCGCGCTAGCCGCTCGTAGCGGTTCGATTTGGCTGGAAAATTGAAGGCGACGAGAGCGGTCGGCACCGCAATGGTCGTTACCCGTTCGCCCGGCTTGATCAGATTGGGATACTCTGCGGCATCCAGCGCAGCGGGAAGATAATAGTCCTCGAACTTGCGGTCATAGGGGACGGGTAGGAATTTGAACCCTGCCTCCCAGCGGCCGCGCACGAAAGCATCCACCGGCTTCGAGGTAATGAAGACGACCGCGGCCATCTCGCCCTTGCGCATCTGCTCGAGCGCGATCTGATGCGGGATGAAGGTCTTTTCCACTTCGAGGCCAAGACGACTGAAGATCAGCGGCCCCGAATAGGCTGCCGCGGTGCCCTGGGTATTGAAGTTCACCTTCTTGCCGACGAGATCGTTCAGGTTCTGAATCTCGGGACGAACGAAGATATGAAGTTCGGACGGAAACAAGTTCAGCACATAGGCCAGCCGTTGCTGAATATCGGGCACCTGGCTCTTGTATTCCTCAAGCACGTCGGAATTGATGATGGCGGCATCGATGCCGCGCAAGTAAAGCAGTGAGTTCACGTTTTCCGTGGCCCCGCGCGTCACGATCGGAAGAACGTGCAGCTTGTCACCATCATCCACGACGCGGGCTACTTCGGCCGCCAGGCGGATGGGTGCGCCCTCGAGAAGACCTCCGGCGAGGCCAACCGTCCAGGCGTTCATCGTCACTTGCGGCTTTTGCGGCGGTACCTCACGTCGCAATTGACGAGTGGCAGCTTGCGTCTGTGCATCCACGTCGGACGGCTGAACGACCGTGAGCAGCGGGGCCAGCGCCGTCAGCACAAGCAGCTTGCGCAACGCAGCCTTTGCGTGCCGCGCCCCAACCGCAATCACCTGTCCCATGGTGATATCCTTTTCTAATCCGTCGTTGCGCGATTTCATGCACTTCGCCCACGCATCCTATTCCCTGCATGAGGGAATCACACCTACCCTTCCGGGCTATGCTCTGCACGGAGCGCTCATCATATAAACAGATGCAATGGTGCGAATGGGTATCGGCTCCCGCGCTCCATCAATGTGCAGCTGATATCCGTAGGTAACCCTTCAGAGGTACACCTAGCGGAGACAATCAGCACATTAGGCGCTCGCGGCCTGAGGACTGCAGGTGAACAGCCTACCGGCGCTCCGATGCATCAGCGCGCGCAGCAGCGAGGGATCGATCGAGTGTTTGCCGTACATCAGATCGAACTTCGATCACTACGGGGCCCTTCGCCGACATTGCTTCCGCGACGACATCGTCTGCATGCGCCGCGTCCGTGATCGTATAGCCCTGCGCGCCGAATGCCCGGGCAAGGGCCGCAAAGTCGGGGTTGGACAGATCCGTACCGCAAGGACGGTTCGGAAATGCTTTCTCCTGATACGAACGGATGGTGCCGTATGATTGGTTGTTGGAGATCACAATCTTGATATTGAGCCGGCGGGCGACGGCAGTCGCCAGCTCGTTTCCGGTCATCAGGAAACCGCCGTCTCCGCAAAACGCGATCACCAGATTGTTCGGATAACGAAGGCTCGCGCTCAATGCAGAAGGAACACCACTGCCCATCGCGCCGCAGGCGGAGCCAAGCAGTCGGGCCGACGGCTGGAAGCGGAATATGCGGTGTACCCAGGCGGCGAAGTTGCCGGAATCGGTCGTCACGATACCATCTGCCGGGAAGCGCTTGACGATGGCCGCAACAGCATGCCCGAAGACATCAGCGCTGGGGATACCCGGCTCGGGCCACGCGTGCACCGCCTCTCGAGTTTTCGCCACGGCTTCGATCCACCCACCGCGCTCGCGCGACACGACCGGCAAGTCGAGCCAGGATTTCAAGAAAGGATGCGCCGACGCGACGATTGGAAGATCCGTATGGAAGTGGGTCCCGATCGCATTCGGATCGGGATAGACGTGAACCAGAGGCTGGGAAGGCGGCGATTGTCGCGGAAACCGAAAGCCCAGGGAAGACAGGTCACCGAGCCGCGTTCCGATCGCAACGATCAGATCCGCTCGCTCGAAGAGCGCAACATGCGCCGGCGACGTGAAGA
This sequence comes from Bradyrhizobium sp. AUGA SZCCT0222, assembly GCF_018130205.1. Lineage (NCBI taxonomy): Bacteria > Pseudomonadati > Pseudomonadota > Alphaproteobacteria > Hyphomicrobiales > Nitrobacteraceae > Bradyrhizobium > Bradyrhizobium sp. AUGA SZCCT0222. Next base: position 12,291 of record NZ_JAFCLX010000022.1, on the reverse strand, counting down.
TGCCAAGCTGTCCAATCCAGAGCCGGTGATCGTTCGGAAACTGATCCTGCATCTTGTTGGTGGCCGCGACCGGAACGTTCCAGCGCTCGCTCAGCGCGAACAAGTCCTTGCGAAATTCCGCGGTGCGACACTCACCTCCGACCACCAGGATCGGTCGCTCCGCCTTGCCAAGCATGACGGTCGCCTGCTCCACGGCGGCTCGGCTGGGCTCGGCTCGCGCGATGCCGTGAACTCTGGCGGAGAGCAGACCCGCCTCCATCTCGAGAACGTCTTCAGGAAGCTCGATCACCACCGGCCCGGGCGTGCCGCCAAGCGCCACGGAAAATGCGCGCGCCATCATCTCGGGCACCTGGGCCGCCGAATCGATTCGAGTGGACCACTTGATAAGGCCACTGAACGCCCGACCCGTGTCGATCTCCTGCACTGCGTCACGATTCAGCTCAGACGTACCGACCTGACCAACCAGTAATACGAGGGGTATGGCCTCCTGGGAAGCTACATGCAGACCAAGCGCCGCGTTGGATGCGCCCGGCCCGCGGCTCACCATCACCACGCCGGCCCGGCCGGTGAGCTTGGCGTCGGCAACTGCGGCAAGACTCGCGCTTCCCTCGTGGCGGCAAGTCACGAGATCGATCTCGTCGCGTTCGTACAGAGCGTCAAGGAGCGCAAGAAAGCTTTCGCCGGGTACGCTAAATGCCCGGTCGACGCCGTGCGCGATCAGGGAATCCACGAGTAGATCGGCAACTCGAAAACCCATGCGAGACGATCTCGGTTGGAAGGTCATCATCATCACGCCGCAAGCCTTACCGCGTGTGCAAATTCCCAATACAGCTTCCGCGCACGCGCATAGAACGGCCCGGGCGTGAGCTGCCGGTCGTCGATCCGAATTACGGGCGCAACCTTGGCGAAGTTGCCGGACGAAAAGATTTCGTCCGCGGCAAGGAAATCGGCATAGCGCAGCGTGGCCTCCACCACGGTGACGCCCGAACCGCGCAGGAGTTCGATCACCCGCTGCCGGGTGATGCCGTTCAGGAAGGTGCCGTTCGCCGCCGGCGTGTAGACCACACCGTCTTTCGCCATGAACACGTTGGCATTGCCGAACTCCGCGACGTTACCCAGCATGTCCAGCATCAGGCAGTTCTGGAAGCCGCGCGAGGCGGCCTCGATCAGCGCACGCGAACAGTTCGGGTAGAGACAGGCGGCCTTGGCATCGACCGGCGCGCATTCGGCGGTCGGTCTGCGGAACGGCGACAGCGTGATCGCGTTGCCGACAGGCTTCGGTAGCGGCGCTTCGTAGATGCAAAGGCACCAGTCCATCGTCTCCGGATCGAAGAGCACGCCGCCGCCCACACCATTCTGCGGCCAGTACATCGGGCGGACGTAGAGTTCGGCATTGGCCGGGAAGCGCGCGATGCCTTCGCGGGCCAGACCCAGCCACGTGTCGAGATCGACGATCGGCTTGAGCCCGAAGTTGAGCGCGGATTGATTGACGCGGGCGCAATGGCGGTCGAGATCGGGCGTAACACCTTCGAAGGCGCGGGCGCCATCGAACACGGTCGAGCCGAGCCAAAGCCCATGGGTGCGTGGCCCCATGATCGGCACATTGCCCTCGTGCCACTGGCCTTGGAAGAATGTCCATGTCTGCGAATGGCTGACGGACTTGCTGTTGGGAATCATGACGGCTCTCCATTGGGCAGCAGAGTTAGGGTCCATAGATGACCAGCTCGGTATCCGACAGATCGGCAATCCGGGGACACTGCGGACCCTTGAAGTATTTGCGGCCGCGCTGTCCCCTGTAGAAGCCGACCAGATCCTTCATGCGGCCGTTGGCGTCGAGGGCGAGCAGGATCCGGCCGCGCCGGAGCAGGAAGCGGCCGATGGCGCCGGCGCAGGCGACAAAGTCGGCCACGTCGGGGCAATAGATCAGCCGCATCGCTGGCAGGGGGATCCCGCGTTTGCGCATCGGCTGCAGGACGAAGGGGTAGCCGCGGCCGTCGCCCGCGCGGCACACCAGGCTTAGGCAACCATAGGCCGCGTGCCGCGTAAGCAGCGCGACGTCGGCATCGGACAAGCCGTCGACCCCATGCGCGCCCTGCTGAACGATTTCGACGCGCATACCCTTCGCCGGACGCGACAGCATCGGAAAAGAGAAGAACAAGCCGCCGCAATAGGCGCGGAATCCCTGGGCCTCAATGGTCCGCCAGGTCCAGAGCGCCGGGCTGATGTTAACGTAGGTGACGCGCTTGTGGCGCTGCGCGACGCTTGTCAGCATCGGGGCGTAGTTGCGGAAGGCAGGTTCCACATACCAGCTGGAGAGATTGCAGCGGATCGAGGTCCCGCCGTCATCGTTCCGCTCCGTGTAGATCAACAGCAGAACGCCGACCGGCATCCCTTCATGGTCGAGCATGTACCCGAAGCGGGGGAAACCATCGGGTACCTCGCGCACGGAAGCGCGCCGGAGCCCGTCCATCCAGTAGTCGCGCGAACGGCGGGCAAAGCCACGCGTCAGAAGGTCGGCGATCGCAGCAAGATCCGCTGGTCCTATCTCGCGGCACCGGATCACGGTCCGAACTCCATCATACAATCCGCTCCCGCTTCTTCGCCGGCAGGTCGGCGAGCGAGAGCCCGGCTAGCGGATCGCGGCCGTTGCACCGGTTCTCCATGTTGCCCGGACGCACCCATGATCTACGCCGCGGCAGGCCTGGGCCTCGTTCGATAGCTTCCGTTGAAGGCAAACGGCTTTGAGCGTCCAGCTCGCTGCGAGGCCATGTACAGCAGCCAGTTGCGGTAAATGCGCCTGGCCGGCGGATGCCAGACGTTTCTCAGATCCTTCGCCACTTGGTCGACCGGGAAATCGGCGAAAAGCTCCGGACTTCCTTCGGAAAGGGCTTTCCGCCGGAAGGCCGTCAGAATCTCCTCCGCCTCCGAGGCGAAATAGCCTCTCGGTATCGTCGGACAGACCTCGCTCTCTCTCCGGAGGAAACGACCCATGTCCCTTCTGAATTCAGCCAACAGGCTATGGGTGTCGTACTCCGGATGGCCCTGGAAATTGACGAAGAGGCTCTTCCCCTGTTGCTTGACGAAGCAGTCGACGCCGGCCTCTGCCGACTTGGTGAGAACGGAGTATCCGCAGCTCTCGACAGCCCCCTCCTGCACCTCGTTCCACCGGGCGTGCGGTGTTCTGAAGGTCGCCGGAACGTTGCGCATCAAGGGATGATCTCTCGTCTTCGTTTGAGCGAAGACGCCGATGCATTTGGCAGGCAGCTTGTGGCGCTCCACACCATCCAGGTGCAGGACGGCCCCGTGGACGGCCAGACAGGAAAACACCGACGACACGGTGCTCTCCCTGGCCCAGTCGATGATTTGGACGAAGCTGGACCAGTATGGTTCTTCCGGCAGGCTGGCGGCTCTCGGTTCGGCACCGGTCACGATCACTCCGTCCAGGCTCCTGTTCAGCAGATCGTCGGTGCCACGGTAGTAGCGACGCACGTAATCGCGCCCCCAGTCCGAACGGGGCGTCGTCTCCATCGTGTAGAAATGCAGCCTGACCAGGAGCTCTCCGGCCGCCGCGCCGAGCAGGTCGAACAGCTGGCGCTCGGTGGACATCAGGGCGGCATCCGACATGTTGTTGATCAGCCCGATGTCGAGGCATTCCTTCCGGTTTCCGGGGGACTCAGCGCCGCTTCCGTTCCGCGCTCTTGAGAAAAGGTGGTGTTCGTACGAGTCTATATTTACTAGGACGGGCATCGGAATGCCTTCATGGTTGACCTCAATTCAATCTGCGGCACGGAGCGCCTGATCGAGGTCGGCGATGATGTCGTCGGCGTGCTCGATACCAACGCTCAGTCTGATCATCTCGGGCCGCACGCCGGCCCGTTCCTGCTCCTCGGGCGACATTTGCCGGTGGGTGGTCGATGCCGGGTGGCAGGCAAGCGATTTCGCGTCCCCGATATTGACCAGCCGCTTGAACAGTTTCAGCGCGTCGTAGAACCGCTTGCTGGCCTCGAACCCTCCGGCCACGCCGAAGGTCAGCAGCGAACACGCGCGGCCGCCCAGATATTTCTGCGTCAGCGCGTGATAGGGGTTATCTTCAAAGCCCGCGTAGTTGACCCATCCGACGCGGCGGTCGTCGCGCAGAAACCGCGCGACCTTCTCGGCATTCTCGACGTGCCGCTCGATCCGCACCGCGACGCTCTCGATGCCCTGGAGCAGCAGGAAGGCGTTAAAGGGCGCCAGGATGGAGCCCGTGGTCCGCTGGGAAACGGCGCGGCAGCGGGCGATGTAGGCGGCGGCCCCGTAGCGCTCGGTGAAGACCAGCCCGTGGTAGGATTTCTCCGGCTCGTTCAGCATCGGAAAGCGCCGGCGATGCTTCGCCCATGGGAACCTGCCGCTATCGACGATGATTCCGCCGAGCGTGGTGCCGTGCCCGCCCATGAACTTCGTCAGCGACTCTACCACGATGTCCGCTCCGTACTCGATCGGCCTGAGCAGGATCGGGGTAGGAACCGTGTTGTCGACGATCAGCGGTACGCCATGCCTGTGGGCGACCTCGGCGATCGCTTCGATGTCGCAAACATTTCCGGCCGGATTTCCCACGCTCTCGCAGAATACCGCACGCGTATCGTCGTCGATCAGTTTCTCCATGCTCGCCGGACTGTCGTCTTCCGAGAACCGGACCGTGATGCCCTGCCTCGGCAGGATGTGTGCGAACAGCGTATGCGTGGTGCCGTAGAGCTGCGGGACCGAGACGATGTTGCTGCCCATCTCCGCGATGTTGACCACCGAATAGTTCACCGCGGCCTGGCCACACGCCACGCTCATCGCCTCGACGCCTCCTTCCAGGGCGGCAACGCGCTTCTCCAGCACCGCGTTGGTCGGATTGCCGATCCGCGTGTAGCGGAAGCCGTCCACTTCGAGGTTGAAGAGCGCGGCGCCATGGTCGGCACTGTCGAAGGCGTACGAGGCGGTCTGATAGATCGGGACGGCGACGGCTTTGGTGGTCGGATCGTTGTCGAAGCCGCCGTGTACGGCGAGGGTCTCTCTTTTCATGGAGGTTGGCCCTTCGGCTATTCGGTCGCGGGCTACCTCGGGAGTTCGCTGGTGCATTTCAGTTCCTCGAATGCCGACGTCGGCTACCGGTCGTTCCGCGGGAAGCCGAGCAGATCCCGCACCGCAGTCGGCCACCTTGCGACGGACTTGCCGTGGGTATGGAACATGGCGACGGCGAGACGATCCATTCCGAAGGCCACGCAACCAGTATGGGCCGGCTCACCGTTCGCGTCCTTAATGCCCCAGGTGGTGCCGAAGTGATCGCGGTGATAGTTGAAGCTCATACAAGCAGTCGGTTTCTCCTCGGAGCGCAAAGGCACCAGCAACTCGAATTTCAGCGACTGCTGCTTTTGGCTCACCGCCATCATCTGGCCGACCCGGCCGAAGAACGGATCGCTGGCATAATCGACCCTGAAGGTCAGTCCGAGATCGCGGGCGATCTCCTGAGCGCGCACCATCCAACGTTCGCGGAACGCCGAGACGTGGTCGGGACTACCGATGCAGACGTATTCGCGCATCCTGAAGGACTGCAGCCGGTCGAGATGGCGCGAGGGCTCGCGACGGAAGCAATCGGCGGCCACGTCGAAACATAAGCCACCCGCCGGCAGAGGGCCCCGGCTCGCCGCGATCGGATAGACCGGATAGCAGGCGGCCGGCGACAGCACGAGGTCTGCCGGTGAAAGTGACATGGTCCAGTCGCCGCCGGCATCGAAACGGCTGACCGCCGCGTCGATCTCACTGTCCGTGCCGTGCAGGCCGCAGACACAGCCGAGCAGGTTCGGAAAGCTCTTCAGATAACCCGACTTCTCAAGTTGCGCGCGGCTCATGACGGGAGGAAAGCGCATCACCTCGGTGTCCGGTTCGCGGTGCCGCGTGATCAGCGCCGCGAGTCGCTCCACGACGTCTTCATAGAGCGCGGTGCGGGCATAGACACCCGGAGAGCCCATCTTGTGGAACAGCACGTCGGCAAGATGGTCCAGCGGATCAGCCTCAGCCTGAGTGGGTTCCGCCGGTGCAGCAAACATGGCTACGTTCATATCAACCCCATTTCTTAGAAAAAAATCAATCGCGCAGGGACGCCGGGACGGCGCTCATCAGAGTGGCGCTACCCATGCTGGCCAGGATGCGATCGTTGTTGATCATGATCGGAGCCGACAGCACGTCGCGAAGATGGCGGCCGACGCTGACATCGGTGTCGTTGCGATAGCCGGACAGGCCGCACGCGCGCATCGCATGCATGACGACCGCGACCGCGAGTTCCGAGGCCTCCACCTTGAGAAGGTTGATCGAGGACTGGAAGTCGAGGGACGAAAGCGCGCGCTCGTCTTGTTCGCGGGCCGCAAAGGAATCGAGGTTCGCGGCGATGAGGGCGCGCAGTTTCGTCAGAGTCATCTTGGCGGAGGTAAAATGCGGCGCGCCGGGAGGAAGGTTGCCGCCGGCCCCGCGGGCGGCCTTGCGGATGAAGAGCTGCGCCCGGTCCACTGCCGCAGCCGCGATTCCCGCCCAGACCGACGACCAGCACAGGTGCGCGACGGGCGTCATGGTCTGCGCATGGACCTTTTCGTATGCCACCGGGAATATCTGTTCCGCCGAGCCCTTGAAGCTCAGCTTGAAGCCGGCGCTGCAGGTGCCACGCATGCCGAGCGTCTCCCATGCGAGAGTTTGCTCCAGCGTGTAGTCGTCACGTGTGATGGCCAACAACACCTGATCGGATCCGGTGGCGTCGTCGGAGCGGCGGGCGATGGTTACGATGCCGTCCGCCTCGGCGCCGTACGAAATCACCGTCGCGTCGCGCACCAGCGATATCTCGGCGCCCTCATGCTCCACCGCGGCCGAGCTGAAGCGAATGTTTCCGCCGTTCTGGCCTTCCGTGGTCGAAGACGCCAGGAGCATTTGTTCGGCCGCCACGCGACGCATGAGCCTTTCGTGCCAGCTGCTGCCCGCGCCGTGACGGACCAGACAGGCGATCTTGGTCTGATGCATCGCGAAGATCATCCCGGCCGAAGCGCAGGCGCGTCCGAGCGCGTAGCACATGTCGGCCACCTCGGAAATCGACGCGCCGTCGCCGCCGAACTCGATCGGGATCTGGGCGCCTAGAAGTCTTTCCGCGCGCGCAGCGTCAATCGCCTTCTGCGGGAAACGCGCCTCGCGGTCGACCGCTTCGGCCTCCGACGCTGCAGCCTCCGCGACGGCGGCAGCCCGCTGCTGGAACGAAGCGCGATCGGGAGAGAATGGCACTCGGCTGGCTTCCCGAGCGAGACTGCGGAACTGGACTTCCTGCACGTTCATGGCCCAACAGCTCCCATTTAGATGGTTTGATGGTCGGAGACCCGAACCGGGTCGAGATGAATTCCGCACGAGTTCGATGGCGGCAATCTAACCGACCGCAGTTGCGGAGTCGGCGGCGCAAAGGTGGATGTTGCCGAGAACGCGCTCCCAAGCGGGGTACCCCCGAAGTGGAGCTACTGACCTGAGCTGCAGTCAGGTATCGTGACGTCGATCATGATCTGCCCCGTCACGCGATGAGTGGAGCTGAAATGCAAGACTTTGCCGCCAACGTCCAAGAGCGTGTTCTTTCCGTCGTCAGGAACGTCCTCGCGCAGAACGCTATCATTGCGGATGTCCACCCGGAATCCCGGCTGGTGGATATCGGACTCGACTCGATGGATATGGTCGCGCTGATGCTCAAGGTCGAGGCCGAGTTCGATCTCACCCTTCCCCAGCCCGAGATCACGCCCGAAAACTTCCAATCGGTGAAGACGCTGGAAGTTATGATCCTCAACCAACTCGGACCCGGGACGGGATAAGGAAGTTGGACAGAGATGCGTTCTGGGCGATCGAGCGAAACCTTATCGACAGTGATCGCAAGGTCGCGCCCGGTCCGGTGCGCCTCGTCACTCCTTCCGCCGCAGCTCTACCGCCTCGCGACCTGGTCGGCGCGAGCAACGATCGAAATTATCTGGGTCAGATCATGAAAGCAGGCGCAGTTCAGCGGGCGACTGAAAGCGGTGACCCGCGACGCAGACCGTCTGCCACCAAAGCCTGGCTGAAGGCCATCGAACTGACCTCGCGGATCGAGGCCGAGCCGCAACGGCTATTCGCCGACGTCGTGGAAGAATGGGCGAAACGGCAACCCGAACGCCCTGCACTGCTCTCGGACCGCCAGTCCTTCACCTACGGGGAGCTCAGCGCCCGGATCAGCCAATATGCGCGTTGGGCGCGGAGCCTGGGCGTCCGCGCCGGCGACACCGTCGGTCTGATGATGCCGAACCGGCCGGAGTACGTTGCCTGCTGGCTCGGCATCAGCAGCGTTGGCGGTACGGTGGCGCTAATCAACACCCGGCTGGTCGGCCGGTCCCTTGCCCATTGCATCGACGTTGCGCGTGCCGACCACATCGTTCTTGCCGCCGATTGCATGAGTGCGTTCGAAGCCGCACGTCCGCACCTGGATCGCGTGCCCCAAATCTGGAGACTCGGTCCCGGCAGCGCTGGCGCCGACCTGGATGCGGCGCTCGCCGCCGCCGATCCGCGCCCGCTGTCCTCCGTCGAGCGCGGCGACGTCACGATCAATGAACGCGCCCTGCTCATCTACACCTCGGGCACCACGGGATTGCCAAAGGCGGTAAACGTCAGTCATCGCCGCATCCTCAGCTGGGGAGGATGGTTTGCCGGGCTGACAGACGCTTCCGTCCACGACCGCCTTTACGATTGCCTCCCGCTTCATCATTCGGTGGGCGGTGTCGTCGCGCCTTGCAGCATGCTTCGCGCCGGCGGTTCAGTCGTCATCGCCGAGAAGTTCTCCGCGGAAGACTTCTGGGACGACATCATGTATTTCGACTGCACCGTCTTCCAATATATCGGTGAACTCTGCCGCTACCTTCTGAACGCACCGGCGTCCGGGCTAGAGGTCGGACACGGGCTGCGGCTGGCCGTCGGCAACGGATTGCGCGGCGACATCTGGGAGGCGTTCGCGAAGCGGTTCGCGATTCCGCAGATCCTGGAATTCTACGCCGCGACGGAAGGTAATTTTTCGCTATTCAACTTCGAAGGAAGACCCGGCGCGATCGGCCGTATCCCGCCGCTGCTGGCGCATCGCTTTCCCGCCTCGATCGTGAAGGTCGATGCCGACAGCGGCAGCCCGGTCCGCGGCGACGACGGGCTCTGCGTCGCCTGCACCCACGGCGAGGTCGGCGAGGCAATCGGGCGTATCGGCATCGCAGATCGGGGCGGCGGACCTTTCGAAGGCTATACGGAGCCGGCCGAAACCGAGAAGAAGATTCTCCGCAACGTGTTTGCGGAAGGCGATGCCTGGTTCCGGACTGGCGATCTGATGCTTCGGGACCAGCAGGGCTACTTCTATTTCGTCGACCGAGTCGGCGACACCTTCCGCTGGAAGGGCGAGAACGTCGCGACCAGCGAGGTTAACGACGCGATCATGGACTGCCCCGGCGTTCTTGACGCCTCCACCTACGGGGCCGCCGTCCCCGGCGCCGACGGCCGCGCCGGCATGGCGGCTTTGGTCGTGGACCAGCGTTTCGATCTTGGGATGTTCGCGGAACACCTGTCGCGCCGGCTCCCGGTCTATGCCATTCCGGTCTTCGTCAGGTTCTGCGCGGAACTCGACGCCACCGAGACCTTCAAGAGGAACAAGCAGCGTTTGATCCGCGAGGGATTCGACCCTTCCGTCGTGAGCGACCGGCTGTTCCTGCGCGATCCGGCGACCCGCGCCTATCGTTCGATCGACCGGGCCGTTTACGCGCGCGTCGCTGAGGGCGGAATCAGGTTTTAGCATCGGCTCGAAGAGCCGTTTTTTGAAGAGGTGAGGTGTTCATGTCAGTAAAGTTGAGGATTTTTTCGGCGATGCAGCAGATCGCTGAGGAGCAAAAGGTTACCCTTCCGCCGCTGCAGGACGATCTGCCGCTGCAGGACACCGGGTTCGATTCTCTGGCGTTCGCGATCCTGGTCGCGCGGCTGGAGGACGATCTCGGCATCGATCCGTTCACCATCGCGGAGGACGCCGCCTTCCCGTCGACCGTCGGCGAATTCATCAGAGCATACGAGAATGTCCCAGCCTGACGTCTTAGCGCTTCGCGAATATCTCGGCCCGGAGCTGAAGGGCCGCACGATTTCCGATGCCCGGCACGTCATATCGCTGACCGACATTCTCGGGTACAGCTGTCTGATCGGCAGATATCGCGAGCTGTCCGGCCGCTCGGTGCTGCTTGCGACGTCGGGACAGCTGCAGTCCGCGCTCGCGATGATCGAGCTCGACGGCGTCGCCCGCCGCATGCTTCTGTGCCCGCCCGACCTCAATCCGGATCACATCGAGGCCCTGCTTGCAGATGCCGAGATCGACGCCATCGTGACCGACAGGCCGCTGCACCGACGCGATGACGGCGCGTATCTGGTCGTCGGCGCCGGTCTGCCTGAACGGCCGGGTGCGGGATGGAAGACCGAACGCGCGACCGAGTGGCTGATGCTGACCTCGGGCACATCCGGGCCGCCCAAGATCGTCGGCCATACGCTCGACGGGCTGGCTGGCGCGATCATCGCGGACGGTGCTGCGCGCTACCAGAACGCTACTTGGGCGACGTTCTACGACATCCGTCGCTACGGCGGCCTGCAGATCTTCCTGCGCGCGGTGATCGGCGGCGGATCGATGGTGCTGTCGGAGCCCAAGGAAGCCACCGTCGATCACGTGGCACGGCTGCGCGCGGGCGGCGTCACCCACATTTCCGGGACACCGTCGCACTGGCGCAAGCTCCTGATGAGCAGCGCGGTCGCGGACTTCTCGCCACGCTATGTCCGCCTGTCCGGCGAAATCGCCGACCAGGCGGTGCTCGACGGCCTCGCCCGGGCGTTTCCACATGCGTCGATCGGCCATGCCTATGCTTCGACCGAGGCCGGCGTTGGTTTCGCGGTCAACGACGGGCGCGAGGGTTTTCCCGCCGACCTGATCGGGCGGAACCGCGACGGTGTCGAGATGAAGGTCGTCGACGGCTCGCTTCGGATCCGCTCTCACCGCACGGCGCGCTCCTATGTCGGCACCGGCGCGCCGCAGCTCACCGACGCCGAGGGCTTCGTCGACACCGGTGACTTGGTCGAACTGCGCGACGAGCGCTACTACTTTGTCGGCCGGCGCACCGGCATCATCAACATCGGCGGGCTGAAGGTCCATCCCGAGGAGGTCGAGACCGTGATCAATCGACACGAGTCCGTTCGAATGTCGCGCGCGCGGTCACGCAGAAGCCCGATCACTGGCGCCATCGTGGTCGCCGACATCGTCCTCGCCGACGGCACCGACGCGGCTCGCCACGAGACGATCCGTACGGAGATTCTCAGCCGGTGCAACGACTCGCTGGCAGCATACAAGGTGCCTGCCGTGATCCGCTTCGTCGAGCGGCTGGACCTCACGGCAGCCGGCAAACTGACGCGCGCCGATGCATAACGTCCTCGTCACTGGCGGCAGCCGCGGCATCGGGCTTGCGATTGCGCGCAGGCTTGCCGCATCCGGCGACTACAACGTGGTGGCGGTCGCGCGCCGCGAGAGCGAGGAGCTGGGACGGGCCATCCGCGAGGCGGGAGCGGACCGTCTGCACTTCAGGGCGTTCGATCTCGGGCAGACCGACAAGATTCCCGCCTTCGTGAAGGAGCTGCGCGACGCCTTCGGCGCGATCTACGGCCTCGTCAACAATGCCGGGATCAGCGCCGAAGGGCTGCTGGCCAACACGCGCAATTCCGAGATCGAGGCGTTGATCCGCCTGAACGTGCTGTCGCCGATCGTTCTGACCAAATACGTGGTGCGCCATATGATGGCCGACGGCGCCGGGCGCATCGTCAACATCTCCTCCATCATCGCCTCGACCGGCTACAACGGCCTGTCCGTCTACGCCGCGTCCAAGGCAGCGGCGGGCGGATTCACCCGTTCGCTGTCCCGCGAGGTCGGCAAGCTCGGCATCACCGTGAACGCGATTGCGCCCGGCTTCGTCGACACCGAATTGACCAAGACCCTGGACGACGACGGTCGCCGGCGGATCGCCGGCCGCAGCGCGTTGCGCCGACTGCCCGAGGCCGACGACATCGCTTCCATGGTCGAGTATCTCCTGGGCGAAGGCGGCCGGAACATCACCGGCACTGTGCTGACGGTGGACGCCGGCAACACCGCCTAGGTGGTGTGGACACTAGCGCATCCACAGAACGATGGCTGCGAGAGTGACGACGGCCCGGTAATTCCGGGCCGTT
>NZ_JAFCLX010000021.1:0-117259 GCF_018130205.1 Bradyrhizobium sp. AUGA SZCCT0222 | reverse complement strand
AGCGAGGCCATGACCGTCATCGAACAGCGGGCCATCGTGCTGCCTGCGCGGGCACAGCGGGCTGAGCGAGCCGCGCTCCTCGATCTGCGCTTCGGCGCCATGAAGCTGGCCAGACCGCAAACCAGGTTCCTGCGCCATTTGCCGAAGAGCCTCTCGCTGACCCTGGTCGATGTGCGTGAGGTCGAGCCTCAGGCCGGCATCGAGCCGCTGCACTGGCGGCTGCTCACGACGCATCCCGTGACGACGGCAGAAGAGGCCTGGCGCATCGTCGAATGGTACAAGCGGCGGTGGCTGATCGAGCAGTTCTTCCGCATCCTCAAGACGCAAGGCTTCAAGCTAGAAGACAGTCAGGTTGGGACTGCCGAGCGGCTCCTCAAGCTGGTCGCGATCGCAGCCAAGGCAGCGGTCATTACCCTCCAACTCGTGCAGGCACGCGATGGCCGTGATCATCAGCCCCTCCGGATTGCCTTCGATGCCGAGGAAGTCGCTACCCTCGCCGCCTTCAATCGTAATCTCGAAGCCCAAAGCAAACGGCTCAGAAATCCGCATCCGCCCGACAGCCTCGCGTGGGCCGCCTGGATCGTCGGCCGGCTCGGCGGCTGGGACGGTTACCCCTCGTCCAAGCCGCCAGGTCCGATCACCATGAAGCACGGCCTTGAATACTTCCACGCCGCTGTAACAGGATGGAGCCTCAGAGATGTGTGCATGCCCTAGGGCGAACGCCGGGACCCATACGCCGCGGCCCGCGTTGTTGGAAAAGGAAGATAACGACCAGCGCGCAAACCAACTGCCGCCGGTGGTTATGGGTCCCGGCTCAAGGCCGGGACGACAATTACACCTTCGCAGCCGTCAGCTGCACCGACTCGCCGCAACCGCAGGCGGAGACCTGGTTGGGGTTGTTGAAGATGAACTGGGCCTGCATCCTGTCGGCTTTGTAGTCCATCTCGGTGCCGAGCAGGAACAGCACGGCCTTGGGATCGACCAGGATCTTGACGCCGCGGTCTTCGACCACCTCGTCGGTGGGACGGACTTCGTGGGCGTATTCGACGGTGTAGGACTGCCCGGCGCAGCCGCCGTTCTTGATGCCGACGCGAAGGCCGACGATTTCGGAATCGGCGCGCTTGGTCAGTTCCGTAATACGCTGCGCGGCCGCCTCGGTCAGTTTCATGACCTGCGGGCGCGGCCGCGGCTTCGGCTTGGATGCGGGCGTGGGGGCTGATGGCGTCATGTCATTCATGTGGTCAATCCCAGCGGCAAATCAATGCCGGTTATTTTCCCGTTGAGCCGTTAAGTTTGAGCATCACCACATATTCAACACGAGGCGGGCCTCGTCGGACATGCGATCCGGCGTCCAGGCCGGCTCCCACACCAGATTGACATTGACGACGCCGACGCCGGGAACGCTGGCGACGGCGTTCTCCACCATGGTCGGCAGTTCGCCCGCCGCCGGGCAGTTCGGCGTGGTCAGCGTCATCATCACATCGACGCTGCGGTCGTCCTTGAAATCGACCTTGTAGATCAGGCCGAGTTCGTAGATGTCGGCCGGAATTTCCGGGTCGAACACCGTTTTCAGCGCCGCCACGATCTCGCCGCCGAGACGCTCGGTCTCCTCCGGCGGCAGCGCCGACTGGGTTTCCATATTGGCTTTGACTTCGTTGGCGGTTTTGACTTCGGCTGTGTCGGTCATGAAAACAAATCCTGCGCCTTGATCAGCGCCTGCACCAGATGGTCGACTTCTTCACGGGTATTATACATCCCAAATGACGCCCGGCAGGTGGCTGTGACATTGAACCGCTCTAAAAGCGGCATCACGCAATGGGTGCCGGCGCGCACCGCAATGCCCTGGCGGTCAATCACGGTGGCGATATCGTGGGCATGCGCGCCCTTCATCTCGAACGAAATCACCGGTCCCTTGCCGCGCGCGGTGCCGATCAGCCGCAGCGAATTGATCTCGCGCAGGCGATCCTGGGCGTAGGTCACGAGGTCGTGCTCGTGGGCGAGGATGCGCTCCTTGCCGATCGAATTGACGTAGTCGATCGCAGCCCCGAGCCCGATCGATTCCACGATCGCGGGCGTGCCGGCCTCGAATTTATGCGGGGGATCGCCATAGGTGACCCAGTCCCGGGCGACTTCGCGGATCATCTCGCCGCCGCCGTTGAAGGGGCGCATCGCGACCAGATGCTCATGCTTGGCGTAGAGCACGCCGATGCCGGTCGGGCCGTACAGCTTGTGACCGGTGAAGACGTAGAAGTCGGCGTCGATGTCCTGGACGTCGATCGTCATGTGGACCGCGGCCTGGCTGCCGTCGATCAGCACCGGGATGCCGCGGGCATGCGCCAGCTTCACGACGTCCTTGACCGGCACGATGGTGCCGAGCGCGTTCGACATCTGCGTGACCGCGACCAGTTTGGTACGGTCCGATAGCAGCTTTTCGAATTCCTCGATCAGGAAATTGCCTTCGTCGTCGACCGGCGCCCACTTGATGACCGCGCCGTGACGTTCCCGAAGGAAATGCCAGGGCACGATGTTGGAATGGTGCTCCATGATCGAGATGATGATCTCGTCGCCGGACTTGATGTTCGGCTCTCCCCAGGACGACGCCACGAGGTTGATCGCCTCGGTGGCGTTGCGGGTGAAGATGATCTCTTCGGTGCGTCCGGCGTTGAGGAATTTTGCCACCTTGGCGCGGCCGCCTTCATAGGCTTCGGTGGCGGCGTTGGCGAGATAATGCAGCCCGCGATGCACGTTGGCGTATTCGCTCTTGTAGGCTTCCGTCATGCGGTCGAGCACGGCGGTCGGCTTCTGGGCGGAGGCGGCGTTGTCGAGATAGACCAGCGGCTTGCCATAGACCTTCATCGCCAGTGCCGGAAAATCCTCCCGCACCCGCGCCACGTCATAGGCGCCATTCGTTACCGCCGGATGCATGGTCAACCCCTCGCCTCCAGCCAGCGCTGCGCCGCTGCGATCGCAAGCTCGCGCAGGCCGTCATTCACAATCGATTCAATCGCCTCGCCGACGAAAGCCTGAATCAGCAGCGCCTGGGCTTCCTTCTCGGACAGGCCGCGGGCGCGCAGATAGAACAGCAGGCTCTCGTCGAGCGCGCCGGTGGTGGCGCCATGGCCGCAGGTGACGTCGTCGGCAAAAATCTCGAGCTCCGGCTTGTTGTCGGCCTCGGCGTCGTCAGACAGCAGCAGCGCCCGCGTCATCATCTTGGCGTCGGTCTTCTGGGCATGCGGACGCACGATGATGCGGCCCTGGAACACCGAATGGGCGCGGTCGTCGACGACGGCGCGGAAGATTTCGCGGCTGACGCCATTCGGCACCGCATGGTCCATGAACAGCGTGGTGTCGGCGTGCTGCTTGCCGTTGAGCAGATTGACGCCGTTGGTCTCGACCCTGGAGCCCTCGCCGGCAAACGCGATGGTCGCCTGATAGCGGCTGACGCCGGCGCCCGACATCATGCCAAAGGTGTTGAAATGCGCATGCGCGCCCAGGCTCACCACACCAGAGGAAATATTGAAGGCGTCGCGACCGTCCTCGTTGAGACGGACATGGTCGAGGCGTGAATTATTGCCGATCGAGATGATCAGGGAATCGTGGACCTGATAGGCCTTGGCGCCCTCGGCCGCGATATAGCTTTCGACCAGGGTCGCACCGGCATCCTTGCCGAGCCGCAGCAGCGAGCGCGTGAACATCGCCGCCGGCACAGTGCCGCTCGCGATATGGACGATGTGCAGCGGCTGCGTCAGCACGACGCCGTCGGCGACATCGATCACCACGCCATCGGTCATCATCGCGCTGTTCAGCGCCACCATGGGATTGGCATTGTCAGGCGTGAACAACAGCGCCTGCAGCGCGGCGTCGCCGGTTTCCAGCGCCTCGCGCAGGGTGCGGATGCCGAGGCCCTTCTCCAGACCGCCGAGTTCGGAAAGCTTTGGCGCAAATACGCCATCGACCAGCACCAGCCGGCGGACGCCTTCGATGGCATGCAGCTTGGCGGCGCTGGCAGCTCGCGAAAATTCCGCCGCATCCGGCGCGGGCGCCAGCGGCAGCACCTCGCGCATCAGCGCGCGCAAATCGGTGTATTTCCAGTCCTCGATCCGGCGATGCGGCAGGCCCGCTTGCGCATAGGCAGCGAAAGCCGCCTCACGCGCCGCAGCAACCTTGCCGGCGCCGGGAAGCCGGTCGCGCGCGATCGCAAAGCTGTCGCTCAGCGCGCTCCCGGTCTCGTTTTTTACCAAAGCCACATTCATCACAAAATCCGTATCCCGCCTCAGGCTGCGTCTTCGAACTGGGCATAGCCGGAAGCCTCGAGCTCCAGCGCCAGTTCCTTGCCGCCGCTTTTGACGACGCGGCCCTTGGACATCACGTGCACGAAATCAGGCACGATGTAGTTGAGCAGCCGCTGGTAGTGGGTGATGACGACCATGGCCCTGCCCTGCGAACGCAGCGCGTTGACGCCGTCGGCTGCGACGCGCAGCGCGTCGATGTCGAGGCCGGAATCCATTTCGTCGAGGATGCAGACGGCCGGCTCGAACAGCGCCATCTGCAGGATCTCGTTGCGCTTCTTCTCGCCGCCGGAGAAGCCGACATTGACGCCGCGCTTGAGCATGTCGCGCGGAATGTTCAGGCTGGCCGCCGCGGCATAGGCCTTCTTCAAAAATTCCGGTGTCGTGAGCTGGCTCTCGCCGCGTGCCTTGCGCTGCGCATTGAGCGCCACGTGCAGGAAGTTCATGGTGGCGACGCCGGGAATTTCGACCGGATACTGGAACGCCAGGAACACGCCCTTGGCGGCGCGCTCATCCGGCGACATCTCCAGGAGGTCTTCGCCCCTAAACAGGATTTCGCCGCCGGTGACTTCGTAGCCCGGCTTGCCGGCGATGACGTGCGACAGCGTCGATTTGCCGGAGCCGTTCGGCCCCATGATCGCGTGCACCTCGCCCGGATTTACCGTAAGCGACAGCCCATGGAGGATCTCACGCTCCTCGACACGGACTTTCAGGTCTTTCACTTCAAGTAACGCAGTCATATTCTTTCCTTCTGGCCTAAACCGCCCGAACTAGAACTGGCAAAAAAAGCCAGGCAAAAAACCCTAGAGCTCCACCACCTGCAGCCAGTTTGCCGAATTCGGTAACCTCAACCGATCCTGCCAAACTGCCAATCAACACGGCAAACAACCCGACGATTGCGATCATCAAAAACAGCGCGAGCGGCGCAAACCGCACGAAGTAGAAGATGTTTCGAACCATCCGGGTTACCCGACGCTGCCCTCCAGCGAGATCGAAATCAGCTTCTGTGCTTCCACCGCGAATTCCATCGGCAGTTGCTGCAGCACATCCTTCACAAAACCGTTGACCACGAGGCCGACAGCTTCTTCCTGGCTGAGCCCGCGCTGCACGCAGTAGAACAGCACGTCTTCCGAAATCTTCGACGTGGTCGCTTCGTGCTCGAACAGCGCCGAGGAGTTTTTCGCTTCGACATACGGCACGGTGTGCGCGCCGCATTTGTCGCCGATCAAAAGCGAATCGCAGGCGGTGAAGTTGCGCGCGCCTGTTGCTTTCTTGTGAGCGGTGACGAGGCCGCGATAGGTGTTTTGCGAGACGCCGGCGGCGATACCCTTGGAGATGATCCGGCTCGTCGTGTTCTTGCCGAGATGGATCATCTTGGTGCCGGAGTCGACCTGCTGGTGACCGTTCGAGATCGCGATCGAGTAAAACTCGCCGCGTGAATTGTCGCCGCGCAGGATGCAGCTCGGATATTTCCACGTGATCGCCGAACCCGTCTCGACCTGGGTCCACGATATCTTGGAATTGTTCCCGCGGCAGTCGCCACGCTTGGTGACGAAATTGTAGATGCCGCCCTTGCCCTCGGAGTTGCCGGGGTACCAGTTCTGCACGGTCGAATATTTGATCTCGGCATCGTCGTGCGTGACAAGTTCGACGACGGCGGCGTGCAACTGGTTCTCGTCGCGCTGCGGCGCGGTGCAGCCTTCGAGGTAGCTGACGTAAGAGCCCTTGTCGGCGATGATCAGCGTGCGCTCGAACTGGCCGGTGTTGCGCTCGTTGATGCGGAAATAGGTCGACAGCTCCATCGGGCAGCGCACGCCCGGCGGCACATAGACGAACGAGCCGTCGGAAAAGACAGCCGAATTCAGCGTCGCGAAATAATTGTCCGAGGTCGGCACGACCGTGCCGAGATACTTCTTCACGAGTTCAGGGTGTTCGCGGATCGCTTCCGAGATCGGCATGAAGATCACGCCGGCCTGCTTGAGCTCCTTCTGGAACGTGGTCGCGACCGAAACCGAATCGAAGACAGCGTCGACCGCGATCTTGCGCTGGCCCTCGGGCCGCACGACGCCTTCCAGCACCTCGACTTCGCGCAAGGGAATGCCGAGCTTCTCGTAGGTCTTCAGGATGTCCGGATCGATCTCGTCGAGCGAACCGATCGTCTTCTTCGGCTTCGGCGCCGAATAGTAATAGAGATCCTGATAGTCGATCTTGGGATAGTTGACGCGCGCCCATTGCGGCTCTGTCATGGTCAGCCAGCGGCGATAGGCCTCCAGCCGCCACTCCAGCATCCAGGCCGGCTCATTCTTTTTCGCAGAGATGAAGCGGACGGTGTCTTCCGACAGCCCCTTAGGAGCCTTGTCGGACTCGATCAGCGTCTCAAATCCATATCGATATTGGTCGACGTCGATCTGCCTGACGCGATCGACCGTCTCCTGTACGGCAGCCATTTCATCCTCCGCTCGCGGTTTCAAGGACCGCGGTGGATCAATCCGGCGGTTCCGGCCTGATCGATCCTGATTGGTTCAGAACCGATTGCTTAGAACCGTTCAACCTGTGTTTCGTCGCTCTTAAGTAAGGTATTGGAGAGCTTTCGCCAAGCCTTGAGGGCTAATTCAATCTCTGTCTGTGATGTAGACCACCCCAGACTGAGCCGCACAGCTCCCTGAGCCAGTTCCCGGCCCTGCCCCATGGCGCCCAGGACGTGCGAGGGCTGGACCTTGCCCGATGAGCAGGCGGAGCCCGACGATACCGCAATACCGGCGAGATCGAAGCCAATTACGGCCGTTTCGGCTTTTAGGCCGGGAACAGCGAACAGTGTGGTATTGGGTAACCGCGGGACGTTTTCCGAGAAGACGATCATCCCAGGCGTCTGCTTCAGACCGTCCTCAAGGCTGCTCTTGAGGCCCGCCAGACGGCCGGCGTCCACTTCCAGAGCTGCCATGGCGGCCTTGGCAGCCGCGCCAAACGCTGAAATCCCCGCGACGTTCTCGGTACCCGCCCGGCGTCCCAGCTCTTGCCCGCCGCCGCGCAGCAGCGGCTCCAGCCCCTGCACGTCCCCGGCCAAAACCACCGCACCGACACCCTTGGGGCCGCCGATCTTGTGCGCAGAAAGCGTGATCAGATCGGCTTCGATCGAGTTGATATTAAAAGGGATTTTTCCAAACGCCTGGATCGCATCGACATGCAGCAGCCCGCCGGCCTCACGGACGATCCGGGCTACCTCCGCCACGGGCTGTATGGCACCGGTCTCGTTATTGGCCAGCATCACCGACACCAGCGCGGGAGGGCCGTTCAACAGCTCGCGCAGATGGTCGAGGTCAACACGCCCCGAGGCCGTGACCTTGATGGTGTTGATCGCGTCGGGTGGAAACCGTCCGCCCGACAGCACCGAGGCGTGTTCGATGGCCGACGCCAGCAGCTGCTGAACCGGCTGCTCGGCGCCCCGCCGCAAGCCCGGCGTCAGCGCCAGCGCGTTGGCCTCGGTTCCGCCTGATGAAAAGACCACGTCCTGCGGCCGGGCGCCGACCGCCGCGGCGACCGCGGCGCGGGCGTCCTCGACCAGCCGGCGCGCCTGGCGGCCCTCGGTGTGGACCGAGGACGGGTTGCCGGCGAGCTCCCAGGCCGCCGCCATCGCCGCCTTCGCTTCGGGACGAAGCGGCGTGGTCGCGTTCCAGTCGAGATAGATCCGATCGGGCATGCGCCGTCTTAACACCTTTCGCGAGGCGGCCAATCATTGCGCGGGCTGGCTCCTCGCCTGCACCGGCATGACCGGTTCGGATGCCATCCGCAATCCGAACAAGGGTCTCAAGATAGTGACGCGCCGAACGATCTCATAGGTCGCCACGCAGGCCGCGATCGTGCCCGAAATGACGATCCCCGCCTCAAGCCAGGCTGGCAGGCCCTGTCCGCGCAGTGCATGCGCAATCATGATGATCGCGGTCTGGTGCACGATGTAATACGGGAAGATCGCATCGGTGAGATAGCGCCGCACCGACGAATCCGCGGTCAGCCATCGCCGCGCGAAGCCGAGCAGCGCGACCATGCAAAGCCATTGATAGGATCCGTAGGCCAAGCCGGCCAAGATTTTCAGCGGCATGCCGCCGTACCTGGTCGCCCACACGGCGAGAAAGCACAGAAAGAATACGGCCGCCAGCGACAGCGCCAGCCAGCGCAGACGCTCCATCGCCTCCCATATGGCCGTAGCGCGGGCCAGCACAAAGCCGAACAGGAAGACGGTCGCGAACAGCGCGTGATTGTACCAGTCGCCGAACAGCGCGTGTGTCGATGGAAAGTGTGGCAGCAGCACCAGACGATAGGCCGCAAGCAGCAGCGGCGGCACGACCAGCAGCAGCACGCCCGATAGCGCCGATGCCAGCCGCCGTTCGATCCAGCCGAGAAGTCCGGGAGCCAGCGCCAGCACGCCGCCCAGCGCCATCGTGTAAACCCACAGATAGGCCACGAACCAGAGATGGTTCCAGGTCGGCAGCAGGATGCAGGGGGTTGGGCAGAATTGCGGCCCGAAAGCGAGGTAATGCCGCTGGTAGAAATGGACGAAGCCGGCCGGATAGCCAAGCGCCTCGACGATCTGGTCATAGGCCTGCGGCGGCACGATCACCAGCATGCCGAAAACCAGGGGTATCAACAGCCGCGCCGACCGTGACCGCAGCAGCGGCCCCAATTTGTATTTGCCCAGCATGAAGCGGGTAGCCACGCCCGAAACCAGGAACAACAGCGCCAGCCGCCACGGATTGAGCACCAGCATCACCGGTTCCAGCGCGGCGATCCGATGCGCGCTCTTGATGTGGAAGCCCCAGGAAACGTAGAGCATGCCGACATGGTAGAAGATCAGGAGGCCGAAGGCTGCGATCCGCACCCAGTCGAGATCGATGCGCCGCTCGGAGCCGGAAGCGGAATCCGGTGGTTGTGATATGGTTTGCTGCCACATGGCTTGATCCCTCAATGCGCGACGAAGTTGGATGACCGACGTCAAAAATGCGCCTGATGGCCGTGGCGTCGAGCCGGTTTGGGATCAAAACCAGCCTGCTTGGGACGAAACGACCCCACATGGGACCAGCGGCCTGTTTCGCGGGATAACCGGCGCCGACTGGCTGGTCTACGCCGCAGTCGCGGCGGTCGCGCTTGCGATCGGCAGCGTCAACGCGCTGTCGACCGCGGACGACATCGCCCGGCGCGGCGGCTCGTATAGCCTCAAGACGCCGCTGCTCTGGGAGATGACCAGCATTGCCGTCATCATCCTGCTGGCGCCGGCCCTGTTCGCCGCGGTCAGGCGAATCCGCCGGGAACCGCGCCGGCTGGTTCGTATTGCGCTGGTGATCGCGGCGATCATCGTCTTCTCCGCCGTGCACATCACCGGGATGGTGGCCTTGCGTAAACTGGTGCTGTGGATGCTCGGCGGCAGCTATGATTTCCACCTCTCGCTTGCGACCTTGCTCTATGAGGCCCGCAAGGACGCGGTCACGTGCCTGTTGATCGGTGGCGGCATGTGGCTGATCGACAGCCGCCGCGAGGTCGGGGCGGTTGCGACGGCGGCCCCCGCCACGGCAGCGGAAGCGCTGCCGCATATGGTCTGGCTGCGCGACGGCACCACCCGCATCCGCATCGAACCCAAAGAGATTATCTGGATCAGTTCGGCCGGGAACTATGTCGAATACAGCCTCGCCGATGGTCGCAGCCATCTGGTCCGCGGAACGCTGGCAGCGGCCGAGGCTGAGCTTGCGCGATTCAAACTGGCGCGCGTCCACCGCACCCGGCTCGCCAATCTCGGCCGGGTGACCGCCGTGGCGTTGAAGCCATCGGGAGATTTCGAGCTTACCTTCGACACCGGCCAGACCGCTGTGGGCAGCCGGCGCTACCGCAACGCCATCGCCTCGCTTGAACGCATTACCGCTTCAAGTTGAGCGGCAACCTTGCCAGGCCGGCACTAAGGCGGCCCTCGACGAAAAGAAATCTTCAAAATCCATCAAATACTTATCCCGCGCGCCGGATTCGCCTTGGCCCGGCCTCGGACGCATAAAATCCTTGCTTTTTGCCCCTCGCCTCATGCTAGAACGCGGCCACAAAGTTCACCGGCGCCGTTCGCGCGATCGCCCAACGACGCTGATCAGCCATTCATGAGCCACTTTGTCTGCGGGTCGCGCGGATGAAGTCCGCACCACCAGGTTGATTGCCAAGGGTCGTTCTCAAGGGATCAATCAAGGAATCACTGATGCCTGAAGTTATTTTCACCGGTCCCGCGGGCCGTCTCGAAGGCCGCTACCATCCGGCGAAGCAGAAGAATGCGCCGATCGCGATGATCCTGCATCCACATCCGCAGTTTCACGGCACGATGAATCACCAGATCGTCTACCAGTGCTACTACGCGTTCGCGCATCGCGGCTTTTCGGTGCTGCGCTTCAATTTCCGCGGTGTCGGCCGCAGCCAGGGATCGTTCGATCACGGCACCGGCGAATTGTCGGATGCGGCATCCGCGCTCGACTGGGCCCAGACCATCAATCCCGAAGCGCGCGCCTGCTGGGTCGCCGGCTTTTCGTTCGGCGCCTGGATCGGCATGCAGCTTTTGATGCGCCGGCCCGAGGTCGAAGGTTTTATTTCGATCGCGCCGCCCGCCAATCTCTATGACTTCTCGTTCCTCGCACCCTGCCCGTCGTCGGGCCTGATCGTGCATGGCGAGAAGGATGCGGTGGTGCCGCCGAAGGACGTCAACACCCTGGTCGAGAAGCTCAAGACCCAAAAGGGCATCGTGATCGACCAGCAGATCATTCCCGGCGCCAACCATTTCTTCGACGGCAAATTGCAGCCGCTGATGGAGACGGTGACCGGCTATCTCGACATGCGGCTCGCCAACGTCCGGTAGAGAGTTTTCAAGCGAAGTGGACGCCGGTTCGCGTGAAGAAAACGCGTCAGTTCAAAAATCCAGAGCCCCCGTTCTCGGGGGCTCTGGCTTGGGCGGTTTGCGATGACCGCCTTCATCGCCCTGCTCCGTGCCGTCAATGTCGGCGGCACCGGCAAGCTGCCGATGAGCGAGCTCAAGGCAATGTGCGAGGCGCTCGGATTCGAGGCCGTCCGCACCTACATCGCCAGCGGCAATGTCGTCTTCACCAGCCGCAAATCCGAATCCGCCGTCAAGAAGGCGCTCGAAGCGAGGCTGGAAGCCTATGCCGGCAAGGCGATCGGCGTCATGGTGCGTACGGCGGCCGAGATGCAGGCCGTGCTGAAGGCCAATCCGTTTCCAAAGGCACCGGGCAACCTGACCGTCGCGATCTTTCTCGACGCCAAGCCGCCGGCGGATACGCTTGCCGCTGTCAGACATTGCAAGGACGAAGAAATCGGACTGGGCGCGCGCGAGATCTTCGTCCATTACGGCGACGGCATCGGACAATCGAAACTGGTAATCCCTGCCGCCAAGGCTGGAACGGCGCGCAACATGAATACGATTGCGGCGCTCGCGAAGATGGCAGCAGATTTGTAGAATTGTAGGATGGGTGGAGCGAAGCGATACCCATCAATTTCATTCGACGGATGAGGTGGGTATCGCTGCGCTCCACCCACCCTATGCATTCATGCCAGCTTCAACGCGACGATGCCGGACATGACCAGCACGATGCCGGCGATCTTCACCGGGTTGAGCGCCTCGCCGAACAGCAGCACGCCCATCGTCAAGGTGCCGACCGCGCCGATGCCGGTCCACACCGTGTAGGCGACGCCGATTTCCAGCACCTGCAGCGCACGCCCGAGCAAAAACACGAACGCTGCCAGCAGCGCCAGCGAGGCGATGCTCCAGCCGAGCTTCGTGTAGCCTTCGGCGTATTTCATCGAGATCGCCCAGCCGACATCGAGCACCCCGGCGGTAACCAGCGCGACCCAGGCGACCTGCGGCGACATGGCTAGACCGCCAGTTTCAGCATGTGCGCGTTATGACGAACCAGGAAGGCGTGCAGCAATTGCGGATAGTCGGCGCCGACGGCGTTGCGGACACTTTCCCGCGTCGCCAGCGCCATCCGCCATGCGCGCACCTTCGGCGTCTGTGCGAAGATCGAGAGGTCGATCAACTCGTCGAACACATCGAAGTACCGGAAAATCGGCGCGAACACGGCATCCACGAGACTGAATTTTTCGCCGGCAAAGAATGGACCCGAACCTAGCGTCTCCTCGACGCGTGCAAACTTCGCGGCCACCGCCAACCGTTTGGCTTCAAATACCGCGGCATCGCCGGTGGTTTCGAGGCCCCACAGTTCGCTTAAAATAGTCGAGCCGAATTCCATCCAGGCCCGGTGCTGCGCCCGCGGCAACGCATCCTGCGGATGCAGTTTTGCACCCGCTTGCGTTTCCTCGATGTACTCGCAAATCACGTTGCTTTCGAACAACGCCACCTCGCCGTCATCGCTGCGCACCAACAGCACCGGCACCTTGCCGAGCGGCGAAAGCTTCAGGAACCAGTCCGGCTTGTTGGCGAGGTCGATATCGACGCGCTCGAAAGGCACGCCCTTCTCGTTCAGCGCGATCACGGCGCGCTGCACATAGGGACAAAGCTTGTGGCTGATCAAAGTCAGTTTTGCCGTCATGACGACCTCCGGGGGCGAAGCCGAGCGGCTCGCTTCATGCATCTGCATCAAACTAGATGCACATGCATGTAGTCGTCAAGGTCGATGCAATTGCATCAACAGATCTTGATCCCGGCCGTTACGGCCGGGCCATGAGCCCCCCGGTCATCGGGATCGGCACCCCCGTGGTGGCCGGATAGCTCAACGGCAGGCCCTTGAGCCCTCGCGCCGCCAAGAAGCCAAACGCCTGCGCCTCGATCGCATCCGAGGCCCAGCCGAGCCCATCGGCGGCCTCGACGGTGGCGGGCTGAAGCCGGTCGCGCAGCATCCGCAGCATGGTCAGGTTGCGGGCGCCGCCGCCGGCCACGATCCAGCTCTTCGGCACCTTCGGCAGCAACGGCACGATCCGGGCGATCGACGCGGCCGTGAACGCGGTCAGGGTCGCGGCGCCGTCCGCAGGCGACATCCCGTCGATCTTCAGCGCGGCAAAATCATTGCGGTCGAGCGATTTGGGCGGCGGCTTGGCAAAGAACGGCTGCGCCAGCGCGCGGGCGATCCAGGCGTCATCGACCTTGCCTTGCGCGGCGGTCTGGCCTGCGGTGTCGAACCGCTGGTTCAGGACGCGATACATGTGATCGTCGAGCAGCGCGTTGCCGGGACCGGTGTCGCAGGCGATCAGCGTGTCGGTGCCGTCGATATAGGTGATGTTGGAGACCCCGCCGATGTTAACCACGACGATCGGCCCCTCGCGCTCCAGCGATTGGGCCAGCGCGCGGTGATAGACCGGCACGAACGGCGCGCCCTGCCCGCCGGCGGCGACGTCGGCGGCGCGAAAATCATGCATCACGGGGATGTGGATTGCCTTGGCCAAAGCGGCGGCATCGCCGATCTGTACCGTCAATCGGCGCTCGGGCCGATGCAGCACGGTCTGGCCGTGAAAGCCGACGATGTCGATGTCCTGGGCGGAGATGCCGTGTTGCGCGGTAAAGGCGGCGACCGCCTCGGCATGGGCCAAAGTGACGGCCTGTTCGGCGTCCCGCAGGACACCCGGCCGCGCATCGCGCTGCGGCAGGTTGACGGCCTCGTACAGCGCCTGGCGCAGCAGGCGGCGCTCCGTTTCGCTGTAGGGTCGGTATCCGGATGGCCCGAAAGCCCGGACTTTCCGGCCATCGGTTTCGATCATGGCGACATCGACCCCGTCGAGCGAGGTGCCGCTCATCAAACCTATTGCCGTCAACATCATAGTAATCGTGCCTTCGCCACGCCCTGCTCGAATCGTCCCGCCGACGACGACCAGCTTGTGCCAAACACGGACATCTTATAATGCCACACCGCACGCGCTTGCGGCAGGCCATTCCGCTATGGTTCCGCAACTCGTTACAATTACCGTGAAAATAGAATGATCAGAGTCGCAGACCAATGACCGCATTTAAATCAGATTTCCTGAACATTTTACAGGAACGCGGCTTTATCCACCAATGTTCCGATTTCGAAGGCCTCGACGCGCTCGCCGCGAAGGGCCAGGCGACCGCCTATGTCGGCTACGATTGTACCGCGCCGTCGCTGCATATCGGCAATTACCTGACCATGATGATGCTGCACTGGCTGCAGCAAAGCGGCAACAAGCCGATCACCCTGATGGGCGGCGGCACCACCATGGTCGGCGATCCCTCGGGCAAGGACGAATCCCGCGCGATCCGCTCGATCGAGGAAATCGAGGCCAACAAGGCTTCGATCCGCGGCGTGTTCGCCAAAGTGCTGCGCTACGGCAACGGCGCCAGCGACGCCATCATGCTCGACAACGCCGAATGGCTGACCAAGCTGAACTGGATCGAAATGCTGCGCGACATCGGCCGGCATTTCTCGGTCAACCGCATGCTGACAATGGACTCGGTGCGCCTGCGGCTCGAACGCGAGCAGGAGATGAGCTTCATCGAGTTCAATTACATGGTCTGCCAGGCCTATGACTTCGTCGAGCTGGCCCGGCGCACCGGCTGCCGCTTGCAGATGGGCGGCTCCGACCAATGGGGTAACATCGTCAACGGCGTCGATCTCGGCCGCCGCATGGGCACGGAACAGTTGTTCGCGCTGACCACGCCGCTGCTCACCACCGCCTCGGGCGCCAAGATGGGCAAGACCGCGCAAGGCGCGGTCTGGCTCAATGCCGACGCGTTCTCGCCTTACGATTTCTGGCAATACTGGCGCAACGTCGAGGACGCCGACGTCGTGAAATTCCTGAAGCTGTTCACGATCCTGCCGATGGGCGAGATCAACAAGCTTGCGGCGCTGCAAGGCGGCGAGATCAACGAGGCCAAGAAGGTGCTGGCGACGGAAGCCACCGCGCTGCTGCACGGCCGCGAAGCCGCCAACACCGCCTCCGAAACCGCGCGGCAAACCTTTGAGGAAGGCGCAATCGCGGAAAGCCTGCCGACGGTGGAAATTCCGCGCGGCGAACTTGATGCCGGCATCGGCGTCCTCGCGGCATTCGTCAAAGCCGGCCTCGTCGCATCGAACGGCGAGGCACGCCGCCAGATCAAGGGCGGCGGCCTTCGTGTCAATGATGCTGCCGTGACCGACGAGAAGATGGTCCTGAACGCTGATAATCTCACGCAGGAAGGCGTCATCAAGCTGTCGATGGGCAAGAAGAAGCACGTCCTGCTCAAGCCTGCATAGGCGTATTCGGTTTTGACGCTTGTGTGGGATTGCCGAAGCGCGCTCCCATGCTTTCCATGGATCAAAAGGCACCAGGGGGAGACGCGTTAGCGAAGCCGCTGAAACCGGCGCGCACGGCCCTCAACGTGCTGGCGCTGTGCTTTGCGTTGTCGGTGGTCGGCCGCGGCCTCGGCGAGAGCTTTACGGTTTTCCTGAAACCGATCGCGGAGAGTTTCGCCTGGGACCGCGCCGAAGTGGTTTCGGTCTATTCGCTGACCTGGCTCGCAGGCGGGCTGATGGCGCCGTTCGTCGGCCGGCTGTTCGACCGCTCCGGGCCGCGCCTCGTCTATTCGCTCGGATTGCTGCTGCTCGGCGGCTCGTTCCTGGTCGCGTCCCGCGCGCAGGCGCTGTGGCAGTTCCAGCTCTCCACGGGATTGTGCGTCGGCATCGGCATCGCGCTGATCGGCGTCGTGCCGAATTCGATCCTGCTCGGCCGCTGGTTCGGGCCGCGATTGCCGACCGCGATGGCGATCCTCTATTCGGCGACCGGTGCGGGCATCCTGGTGCTGCTGCCGGCCTCGCAGGTGCTGATCGACCGCATCGGCTGGCGTGACGCCTATCAATGGTTCGGCATCCTGGCGCTTTGTCTGTTGCTGCCGCTACTGCTGATGCCGTGGCGGCTGTTCGCGACCGGCTCGCCGCATGTGGTCAAGAAGACCGACGACGGCTTCGTCGATGACGGCTGGACGCTGAAGAGCGCGATGCTCCACCACGTCTTCTGGGCGCTGTTCTCGACATTCTTTTTCACCGCGGTGGCGATGTACGCCATCACCGCGCAGATCGTGGCGTATCTGATCGACGCAGGCTTCCCGCCCCTGGAGGCGGCCACCGCCTGGGGCTTTTCCGGCGTGGTACTGCTGTTCGGCATGCTCGGGATTTCGACGCTCGACGGCATCATCGGCCGCAGGCCGTCGGTGCTGTTCAGCTACGGTGTTTCGATCGTCGGAATCATCCTGCTCTGGCTGCTGCAATATTATCCGAACTACTGGCTGCTGACCGGCTTCATCATCTCTTTCGGCAGCATGATCGGTTCGCGTGGGCCGCTGATCACCGCGACTGCGCTGAACATTTTCCGCGGCAAACGGGTTGGCACCATCTTCGGCACGATTTCGATCGGCAGCGGCCTCGGATCAGGGCTGGGCTCGTGGGCCGGCGGCCTGATCCATGACTGGACCCACAGCTATAACGCGCTGTTCGTATTCGCGCTGGTCAACGTGGTGTTGGGATTGATCCCGTTCCTGGTGGTGCCGGCGCTGCGGCGCTGACGATACAATCCAGGGACGGCGCAATCGTCATCACGGGCGCCACCAGCTCCTTCGCCATTGGCCGCCGCCACGAACCAGCCGCACGACGACAAGCAGCAATATCGCGCCGATGGTCGCATTGATGATTGCGCTGATGATTCCGGTTCCGAGATGAATGCCGAGCTGCGGCAAAAGCCAACTTCCGATAAAGGCGCCCACAATCCCGATAAGGAGATCGCCGACGATCCCAAAACCGGTCCCCTGCACGATTTGGCCCGCGAGCCAGCCGGCCACGAGACCGACAAACAAGATGACCAGCAAACTCTCGCCCGACATATGCATATCGTCACCTCAGCAGCTGGCCGCAGAGCCAGCATTGCAGGCTGGTCCGCATTTGTCTGTATCAGATTGATCATGCCCGACCGAACAAAGTCGGCCGGGCGGTTCTTTGGTCATTCGTAGCGCGTGGCTCAGTATCGACCGCCGCCGACACCAATGCTCACGCCGGGCGCATGAATTCCAATACCCGGTCCGCGCTCTTCATAGCCGCGCCGCTCGATGTAGCGCTCGCGCGGCGCATAGCCATACGAGTCGCGAGACTCGCGCAGGATCACGCGGCGCTCCCCGCGCTCACGCCAGCAACGGCCGTCTTCGTCGCAAACCATGCGTGCGTTCTGAATGTGGCTGTCCGATGCGACCGGGCCAATCGAAAGTGGAGCCGCCGAGGCAGCAGTGGCGAACAACGCCGCAGCGCCGGCTGCCAGCGCGAGGGTGAGCGTTTTCATTTTTTCTCCGGGGGTTGATGTGTCAGGGGCCCAATAGGCCGACGGCCCTTTGGTTCCTGCGACATCTTCACGTGTTCTGCCTGGATCGAACGGCGCGAGAGGCAAGAATCTATTCTTTGACTCGGGGCAGGATAGGCAGGTCGAGCAGGAAATGTGCCCCTTTGGGATTTCCGGAGGTGAGCGTCAGGTGGCCTTGAAGCTGCCGCACCATGCCGACGATCACCTTGAACCCCAGACTGGTTTGCGGCTGCTCAATGTCGAAGCCGTGCGGAAGGCCGACGCCCTGGTCGGAAACCTCGACATGAAGATGTTCGTCGATTTCCCGCGCACTGACCTCGATAACGCCACCGCCTTCGGGGTAGGCGTATTTCACCGCGTTTGTAACGAGTTCGTTGATCAGGAGCCCCAATGGAATGGCATGGTCAGCCGAAAGCAGCATTGGGTCGGCATGGCAGTGCAGCGTATGGCCATCCGTCGTACCCTGCAGCTTTTTGCAAAGCTCGTTCATGAAGTCTACGAGTTCGACAAAACCGACGTGCGAACTACGCCATAGATGATCATGTACCTGGGCGATGGTGTCGACGCGCAGGCTTGCATCGTCAAGCGCATTTCTGACATCCGGGGATAGAGCCGTCCGGGCCTGCACGCGCAGCAACCCGACCACTGAAGTCAGACTGTTCTTGACGCGGTGGCTCATCTCCCGCGTCAGCAGCGCCTGGTGCTCGAGTGCCTCCTGCAGCTTGGCGTCCGCCTGCTGACGTTCGATGGCGACGCCGAGCAGGCCAGCAAAGCCGGCCAGAAAGTCGGCATCCGCCTCGTCAAACTGGCCGGGATCGGCGCTATCGACCTCCAATACGCCGAAGAACGTTTTGCCCTCCCCGCCCTTTTCGATCAGCACGTTGATCGCGCGCCTGACGCCGTGATCCTTCAGGAGCTGGGGTGTCCGGAAACGGGTCTCGACCTCCAGGTGATTCGAGATAACGGTGGCCCCGGTTTGGTAGGCGTATCCGGCCGGCGATCCGAGATCGGCGGTGAGCGAGACGCTGTCGATGGTGTCGAGGTCCCAGCCGACGCCGGCGCGCACCCTCAGGTGGTCCTCTTCCGGCACATATTCCAAAACTTTGGCGAATCGCGTCTGAAGCCCGTCGGCGCAAAGCTCGGTGGCCCGCTGCAGGATTTGTCGGTAGTCGCGGGTTTGCATAGCGATGCGGCCGA
The DNA here is from genome assembly GCF_018130205.1 of Bradyrhizobium sp. AUGA SZCCT0222. NCBI lineage: Bacteria > Pseudomonadati > Pseudomonadota > Alphaproteobacteria > Hyphomicrobiales > Nitrobacteraceae > Bradyrhizobium > Bradyrhizobium sp. AUGA SZCCT0222. The sequence continues at coordinate 98,453 of NZ_JAFCLX010000021.1, read as the reverse complement.
ACTCGCCGAGCAGGGATTGCTGCCGAAGTCGGTATGGAAGCTCGTCCCGATCAGGCGATTCTGCAGGAAACTCGAATAGTTCCTGAACTGCGTCAGACGGCATATGCAATCGCGGACCTCCCGAGCACGGCCTTCGCCAGGGATCAGTTCAGATTTCAGCCAGTGCTTTCAGAGCATTATGGCAGCCCGGCGTTGGCCAGTCTGAGCAAAACAGCTCACTTCAGCGCCCCGGTGCGTGAGCGCCCGCTCCTGCAGCATCACGAATACGTGGGTCATGGTCTGTGGTGTGGACCACCGACAGCACGAAAGGCGGCGTGCGATTACTCACGCCTTCCAGGAGGTGCGCATGCTCGATTCCGAAAGCGACCGAAAGCGCGACCTCGAGTGCCTGCGCCTGGCATCGGACCTCATTGAACTCGCATCCATGTCGCTCACCCCGGAATTGAAGGCGCAGTGTCTGCGGATGGCAGCCGAATTGACCGAGCAGGCAAATTTGGGACACGGCAGCCAGTAGCCCGCTTTGGAAAGTTCCCGTCAACATGGCTGCAGAATTGCCCAGCAAATCACCGACCATCGTTCTGATCGTAGAGGACGACACACTGCTGCGGATGTGTGTCGCAGAGATTGTTGAGGAAGCAGGCTTTGCAGTCATTGAAGCTGCTGATGCAGACGCAGCGATGGCCCTGCTGGAATCCCGCTTAGACATTGCGTTGCTGCTCACAGATATCGACATGCCCGGCAGCATGAACGGATTGCAATTGGCCCACGCGGTGCGCAACCGCTGGCCGCCAATCAAAATTCTCGTCGTATCGGGACAAGTGCGGCTACAGCCCTTCGAACTTCCGCAGGACAGCTGCTTTCTCCCAAAGCCTTACCAGACTGCGGCGCTGGTCGAGGCGCTGTGTACGCTGGCGCCTCCCTTGGGCCATCCCTATCGGGAACCCAGCAATGTCCACTGAGCTGTTTTGCTCAGACGTGAGCACCATATTCGTGCAAATCTAACCTGCCCGATCTCATAGACTCTACTCTTGTGATGATCGGCCCGAAGCACTCGCATCAACACGCTGCCAAAAGCGATGTCCCAGGCACAAATGGACCATGACCCGCGAAGCAATCAACTGCTCGGCGCCCTGGAGCCGGACAGCCGCAAGAGAATAGATTCCTACCTCGAGCCCATCGATTTTCAGCTCGAAGAAATGGTCTGCGATGCCGGCGGTCTGCTCAAGCACGCCTATTTTCCGCAAGGCTCGGTTCTGTCGCTATTGACCGTTCTGGAGAATGGCGCCGCCATCGAGACTGCCAACATCGGTCGCGAAGGTGCGTTCGGCCTCTTTGCGGCCATGTACAGCCGCGTCTCGTTCAACCGCTGTCTTGTGCAACTGCCAGGTCATACAGTCCGTTGCCCGATCGAGCTATTGCGGTATGAATTCAAAAGCAGCGAACACGTGCGCGATCTGTTCGTGAGTTACTCGGAGACCCTGCTTTCACAGGTTCAGCAGACGGTTGCCTGCAATTCCATGCACACGACGGAAGAGCGCATGTGCAGGTGGCTATTGATGATGCACGACCGCGCCGGCGGTGAAGCGCTGCCTTACACACACGAGTTTCTTTCGCATATGCTCGGCGCGAACCGAAAATCCGTAACGCTTGCCGCACAGTCGATGCAGACCGCCGGTCTCATCCATTATCGCCGCGGCACCATCCAGGTACTTGACCGAGCGGGCTTAGAGAAGGCGTCATGCGAATGTTACGCCATCGTCAAGGAGCGCTTCGATGCGTTCCTGACACCGCCTTCGACGGCGGTACAGGGCCACAACAAGGGCCGTACGGCCGGGTGAAGCCCCCGCTAGACCCGATAACGCTCCATGACCTCGCGGTCCGGCTCGTAACCGAGCCCCGGCCCTTCCGGCACCGCGACCGCGCCATCGGCTCCGACATCGATCGCACCGCGCCAAAGGCACGCGGCACGCTTCATATAAAAGAACTCGACGAAGGTCTTGTCGTCACGCAGCGACAGCAACTGCAGCGTCGCCAGAAGGCCCGGACCGAAATAGGGCGAATGCGGCGCCAGCCTGACGCCCATTTGATCGGCCAGATCAACCACCTTCAGATATTCGGTGATGCCGCCGACCTTGGTCACCGAGGGCTGCGCGTAGCTGACCGCGCCCGCATCCATCATCAGGCGAAATTGATTGACGGTGCAGGCATTCTCACCGGCGGCAATATCGAGCCCGCCCTTCGTGCGGGTCTCCGCCAGCGCGGCAAAATCTTCCGGCGGCCATACCGGCTCCTCCAGAAACATCGGCGCGGCCGCCTTGCATTCATGCGCGAAGGCGATGGCTTCCGCCGACGTCATCGGGCAGTTCATATCGACCATCAGCGGGATGCCGTCGCCGATCGCGCGCCGTGCGGCGAATACGGCTGATACCGTCGTCTCATGAAGCTTGATGGCGGTGTAACCCCGCCGCAGCGCCGCCTCGCATTCGCTGGCGACGAGATCGGGTGTTCCGATCCGCAGCAGGCTGGCATAGGCCGGAATCCGCGCCCGCTTGCGCGCACCCAACAGGCGGTGAAGCGGGACGCCTTGCATGCGCGCCGCGAGGTCCCACAACGCGATATCGAGGGCGGAGATCGCGAACATCGTGATGCCGTAGCGGCCGAACAGATGCAGATTGCGCTGGATGCGATCCATGAAGGCGGGAATGTCCGCGGCGTCGGGGACCTCGAGACCCCGGGCCTGCGGCGCAATCATTTCATCGATGGCGGTGGCACAGGATCGCGGGCACACATAGCTGAAGGCGTCACCCCAGCCGGTCAGTCCGGCATCGGTCGAGACCTCGACAAGAACGATTTCGAGCGCCGATATCGCCGAGGCGCCCTGTTTGAAGCTCGCCACGCCAGCGTCATAGGGGATGCGGATATGATGCGCACGGACGTTGGTGATCTGCATGACGCCAGCCTCCCGGTTTTTTGAAAGCTAGCGCGGGACGATGCCGATTGGCCAGATCAATCGCTGATGACAAAATCCCTCAACAGTTCACGCCCTAATTATTGGTCGGCGGGAATTCGATCGGGTTGTTCTGCTTGCCGGTGTTGAACTCGAAAATCTTGCGCAGCACGCCGGGCGCCATCGCTGAAATCGGATTGACGCGCAACACCGGCGCTGCCGGCGTGCCGACGACCTCATAGGTGACGCCGATCAGGCCCTCATTGCTGCCGCCGCCGAGGAACAGCCCAAGCACTGGAATCTGGCCGAACATGTTGTTGAGCCCGTACATCGGAACGAAGGTCCCGCTCATGCGCACGGAGTTGCCGATATAATCGAGCGTGCCTTCGATGGTGGCGCCGATGGTCGGGCCCTTCACGACGCCGTCCCGGATCGTGAGATGTCCGCTTTGCCGGGTGAATTCCGCGCGCAACGCCGAGAACGACACGCCGTTCTGTACGCCTGCCGGTCCGCCCGCCGCCGCGCGCTCCAGTTCAGGAACGCCTTTGACGGAGAAGTCGCGGATATTGATCAGGCCCTCTTTGGCTGATGGTTCGACCGTCGGCGGTTCCATCGCGAGTGAGAGCTGACCGCCGAAGACCTTCGAGTTGGTATCGGTGAAGCGGAGGAACGCCCCGGCGTCATTGGTCTGCAGAATGATCAGGTCACGCCCCTGCCCCTGCACGCGACCGCGCAAATCGGCGGACACCGGCGAATCGCGCCCGACCTTGCCCGTCATCGCAAACGTCTTGATGACGCCATTGCGCCGGGACATCTTGGCGTCGACGCTGCGCAGCGCCTCGCCATTGTGGCCGGCGACCGCGCCGAGCTTGACGTCGATGTCCAGATCGATGTTCTTGGTCTTCTTGGCGTCGGCTTCCTTGCCCGAGATCGCCGATTTGAGGAAGCCACGGCCGTCGAACACGTCGCCGCGCATCGTCACCTTCACGACGCCATCGGCATTGCGTTCGGCTTTCAGCGAGGTCTTGTCGCCTTCCGACGGCGAGTAGGTCGGGAAGTTCGCGGTCATCAGCTCGCCATTCGCGTCGACTTCCAGCGAGCCCTTGATCGAGACGCCGCCGCCATCGACGACGATGTCCTGGAACAGCGTCGACTGCTCCTTTTTGACGACGCTGAAGGTCGCCTTGCCGGACCTGCCCGGCACCTTGACCCAACCCGGCAGGATGTTGTCGAGCCGGAGCGAGGTGAGATCGGCCTCGATACCGACGCGGGTGTCGTTTTCGCCGATCTTGCCGATCAACTTGATCGGGATCGCGCCGCTGACGGCCGGACCAAGATCGAGCCCAAGACGCGCGCGGCTGGCGTCATCCAGTGTCGCCGACAGCTTGATGTCGGCGTCGCCTTCGTTCGGCTTGCGATAATCCAGCGACGCCGCCTGGCCGTTGATCTTGACGTCGCCCCTGACCTGATAGCCGTTATTGTTGGCAACGACCTTCAGCGTGTTGGCCTCCAGCTTCTGGTTCATCACCAGCTTGTCGATGGAAACCCCGCCGAGATCGGCGGTCACGGAATAAGTGGTATCGGCCTTGGTCAGCACGCCCTTGACCGGCATGCCGAGCATGACGGTGGCCGTCACATTTCCCTTGCTCGCGTTCGGATCGACGAAGGTGGCGGATACGTCGCTGAGGCGATCGGATGCCAGAATCTCGGCCGCCGCCGGAATGGTGCCGTCGATGCGGAACTTGACCTTTGCAGGCGATGGCTTCGGCGCCATGTCCGGCACCTCGAAGCTGAAATCCGAAATGGTGACCTTGCGACCGGCCGGCGTATCGGCGATGCCCTGGCCGATGTTGACGGTGGCGGTGCGGCCCGTCACCCGCGCCTTCAGGTCGGCGTCGCGTACGACCGGCATGTCATCGACGGGGCGCACCGTCACGCCCGTCGCCGTGATATTGACCGCCAGGCCGTCGTCGGGAATCGGCGGGCCCTTGCGCGACAAATTTCGCACCGGCGAATTGACGCCGACCTCGATGCGCTGGAGCGTGCCGCGTTCGATCCGCTCGATCACCCATTCGCGCACTTCCGGCACGATCAGGACCGGCCACATCCGTTTGAGCGCGGCGGCCGACATCGGCGTACCGGCAAAGCCAAGCTGGAGCCGCGCCTCGCCGGAATAATCGACGCTGCCGGTTCCGGCGACGCCGATCTCGCCATTGCTGATATCGGCCTGCGTCAGCAAAAAGCGCTTCCTGTCTGTGTCGAAGCGCATGCCGATCGCGATGCGATTGAAGATCAGCGGCTGTTCGCCCTCATTGCCGGCCAGCACGATGGTGCCGCCACTCAACCCGGCCTGCCATTCGGTGGTGGTTCCATTCGGCGGCTCCAGATGGCCGAGCAGCGTGACCCGGTTGGCACCGGAAATGATCTTGAACGGGGCGACCAGCACGCGCCGCGCGGAATCCCATTCGACGTTCATTTCCGCCGCATCGATCGCCATCGGATAATCGGGCGTATCGCTGTCGATGATGTGGCCGGCACCGGCGGTCAGCTTGCCGCGGAAATAGGTCGGCAGGCCATCGCGGCCGAGTTCGCCTTTCAGTTCGCCCGAGAGCGGCAGGTTTGCGCTGTAGGTGAGATCCTTGACCCGCATCGCCAGCAGAATATTGGCCGTCGGCACCTTGTCGGCACGCAGATCGACCGAGCGCACGCCGTTGGTCGGCGGCCCGATCACCGCCCGCAGCGACCATGGTCGGGCGCCCTCCTCGCCCACGCTCAGCGCCACTCCACCGGCGCTCGGCCGGCGAAGGCTCATGCTGATATTGTCGAACGTCCATTTGTTGCCGCGCTGCTGGTCGTCGACGACCAGATTGCCGTTCTTCAAGCCGATTTCGTTGAGATTTTGTCCGTCGAGACCGGTCAGGCTCAGGCTGTCGAGCCAATCGAGGCCGGCCAGCAATCCGTTCTGTGCCGTCTCGGGCGCCGGCGTGCCAGGCGGCGGTGCCGGCCGCGGGAATGTGGGCGCCAAGCCAGCGTCGTGCTTGGAGGCTACGCCGGTCGCCAATGGTTTGGCCGTGTCACCGGCGGATACCGTCACCTGGCCATCCGGTGTGATTCGTACCGCGAGTTCGGCATCGACCAAATTGAGGCTCTCGGCGCGAAGCCGCCCCATCAACAACGCGGTGCCGGATAATCTCACTTCGGCTTTCGGGGCGCTTGCGACAATCGCCTGGTCGCGATCCCTGACCACGATGTCGCGGATACGCACCGCGATTCGAATTTTGCCGGCGCGCTCGATTTGCGTGCCACCGACCTCGACCGTATTGCCGTGCCCGATATTTTCCTCGATCGCCGCCGCAAGCCAGGGCGTCGCCAGGTCGAGATTGATCGGCCCGGCGCCGAGCCGCCACCAAAGCCCGCCGAAACAGCTGGCAAAGATCACGGCCAGCACCGCAATCACGACCGTCAGGCGCTTGACCCAACGTTCGCCGGTGACCCATCGGTTCAGCGCCGAGACATTGTCGCTGAAGCGGTGAAAACGGGAATTGGAACGGGACAATAATCGCCGTGCGCGGTGGCGCGCCGCCTCGTCCTGGTCGGTATCCCAGCCGGCCTCGTCATCCCATTCCGAGATATGAGCCTCAGCACGCGGATTCGACCCTTGGGGTCCGGAACCCTGGGGTCCAGAACCTTTGAGCCCAGAACCTTGGAGCCCAGGACTTTGGGGCGAACTATTCCTAGCCATTGCCTCTCGGTGCTGGCGCTGAGGTTGATCGTCGCCGCAGGCGCGCCCATCGATCTGTATCGAGCGCTCCTGTGTCGGCATCGCTGCCAATCCTCGATTAATACTGTTACTCGTAGCCAGGCCCAAGGACTCAATCGCCGACTCAATCAAACGGACCTTCAACGAGCGGACGGGTGGTGCGTCGAATTCCTTGTAACCATACTCCGAGGTCATCAAACTTGCCCAGCGGCCGGAGCGAATCCGATAGGCCGGGACAAGACCCGCAATACCCTATTGGTTGATCCGCCGAAAGCGACGAAAGGAAGGCGTATGTCCAAGAAAACGCGCAAGAAATCCTCCAAGGGATCCGCAAAGACACCAGCCAAGTCACCCGCGAAGACGCCTGCCAAGAAATCCGCCCACAAAACGATCCCGGCGAAGGCAGCCCGCAGTGGCTCGAAAGCTCCAGTCAAAACGCCCGCGGCCAAGGCCGGCAAGGTGGTCGCGAAGAAGTCCGGCACGGCAGCCAAGGGCGCCTTGACCAAAGAATCCCACAAGCCCGCGTCGAAATCGTTAAAATCCAAGCCATCGACGGCACCGAAGCCTGATTTGACGCCCATTCCCGAGGCCGCTGCGAAGCCGGACAGCAAACCAGGCTTGGTCTCAGGTCGGGTTGAAGGCGCCAAAGCGCCCAGCTTCCAGCTGCCCCGGGATGGTGGCGACAGCGTATCCCTGGCCGATTACGCCGGGCGGAAACTGGTCCTGTTCTTCTACCCGCGCGCCGATACTCCCGGCTGCACGAGGGAGGCAATCGATTTCACCCGCCTCAAGGACGCGTTCGCCGAAAGCGGAACGGCCGTCCTGGGCATCTCCGCCGACACCGTGAAGGCCCAGGAGTCCTTTCGCGACAAGCACCAGCTCTCGATTCCTCTGATTTCGGATGAAAAACACGAGATGCTGGAAGCCTATGGCGCCTGGGGCGAAAAATCCATGTATGGCAGGACCTTCCTCGGGATTCTTCGCACGACCGTTCTGATCGGCAAGGACGGCAAGATCGCCAAAATCTGGCGCAACGTGCGGGTCGATGGCCACGCCGACGAGGTATTGGCCACAGCGCAAGGATTATAGTTTTCCAGGTTCCATTTCCCAAAAATTAACCATGAGTGGGTCAAATCGGCCTCGCAAATTGAGCCGTACGGAACCCCAGTCCGACCGGCGCGGGAGAGCCGATGTCGTACCGTTCCGGTCATCATTCCGAGTACCACCAGCACCATCATCCCCATGACAGCCGGGCGCGACGTCCCGTGGCGCAGGCCGCGGCACTCCCCCCGGCCAATGACGGCTATGCCATTGTCCATGCCGGCAAGCAGGTGCGGTTCGGGCCCGTGGTGTTCTGGATCGTCGTCGGCACGATCATCGTGCTCGGAATGTGGTCGGCGGCGACCGCCACCTATTTCGCCTTTCGCGACGACGTCCTGACCCGGCTGATCGCCCGCCAGGCCGAGATGCAATACGCCTATGAAGACCGCATCGCCGAGCTACGCGCCAAGGTCGATCGCACCACCAGCCGCCAATTGCTCGACCAGGAACAGTTCGACCAGAAGCTCGACCAGATCATGAAGCGCCAGACCGCGCTGGAATCCCGCGCCACCGCGCTCGGTTCGATTCCGGACAGCACGGCCACCGGATCGATCCGGCCGCCGGCCCGCGGCGCCGCCGCCGAGACCCCCGCTCCCGGGACACCGAAGCCCAGCCCGATCAGCGACACCGTGATCTTTGTGGCGCCGCCGGATCGTGAAGCCCGTCTGGAGTCGCGCGCACCGGTCGTGGTCAAGCAGCAAGCCAACCAGTACGCCAAGGTTCAGGGCGTCGACAACGTCCTAGTCCGCCTGCAGACCTCGCTCGACCAGGTTGAGCGGCGCCAGATGGCGGCGCTGAGCTCGGTCGAAGACAGCATGGAATCGCGCGTCCGCCGGATGCGCGGCGTGTTCACCGATCTCGGTCTCGACATGGCGCAACTCGAAGCCGCGACGCCACGCTCGGGCGTCGGCGGTCCCTTCGTTCCGGTGAAGCTTGGGGCCGATGCCGGCCCGTTCGAGCGCCAGCTCAACCGGATCAACACCACCCGTGCCCAGGTCGAGCGACTTAACCGCACGCTGGCCCTGGTGCCCTATCGCAAACCCGTCGTCGGCGAGGTCGAGTTCACCTCCGGCTTCGGCGTTCGCAGCGATCCTTTCCTCGGTCGGCCGGCGATGCATACCGGTCTCGATTTCCGCGCGGCGACCGGCGATCCCGTGCGCGCAACCGCGAACGGCAAAGTGGCTTCATCGGGATGGATGGGCGGCTATGGCCGCATGGTCGAGATCGACCACGGCAATGGGCTGTCGACCCGCTACGGCCATCTGTCGGAGATCCACGTCAGGGTCGGCGACGTCGTCAAGATCGGACAGGTGATCGGTGCGGTCGGCTCAACCGGCCGCTCGACCGGTCCGCATCTGCATTATGAAACACGGATCGACGGCGACGCGGTCGATCCGCAGAAGTTTTTGCGCGCCGGCGTGCGGCTCAGCGCCGGCTAGAACCGGAAGCGATGATGCCGGTGCATGTTGCATCGGCGGAGCAACTACCGCCGACCACCGCCTCCGCCCATTCCACCTCCGCCGAAGCCGCCTGGGCCACCGCCACCGGGACCCCCGAATCCGCCCGGTCCTGAAGGGCCGCCCGGGAATCCGGGGCCGCCGCCGGGTGACGTGGGAGCACCGGGATCGCTGGCCCGACCCGGGCCGGAAGCCGGCCCTTGCGGTGAACCGCCGGGAACGTGTGTGCCGCCCTGACCGGGAGCTGAGCCCGGAGCTCTGGCAGGGCCAGCCGGATTTCCGATCGAGGCACCCGGGAATTGGCTGACAGATTGAACGGATTCCACCCGCAGGCCGTGCGAGCTGTCGAGCACGGCGTTGACGACCACGCGTGCGTCGCCGGCCGCAGGCTGGAAGCGCGACACATCGCGCGCGACATAGCCCGATCCGAATTGCAGATTGTCGCCGACCCTTCGCACATAGCCTTCGATCGACAAACGGCTGGCGCCGGTCAGATCGGAAAAATCGTCCCGTCTGGCGCGCGCGACCTGCATCACGCCTTGCGCAAACTGGCCCTCGGCGTGAACGCGCTGACCGGCCAGCGCCAGATCCGCGCCCGCAAGGCGCAAGCCACCGATCCGCACCCCATCGCGATCGCGCTCGAGCAATCCTGTAACCCGCGTGGCGTTGTCGCGGCGCTTCTCGATGAGGCTGGCGACGATGACGCCGTCGGTTCGGCGGAGCCCGGACACCGCAACATAGGTGCCGGGACGCCAGCTTTCGCGCCCCGCGAACGCCACCTTCTGACCCAGCACCGACATCTCGCCTGCCCCGACGGATTGGATCGGTCCGATCACTTCGCTGACGGCCGAGATACCGCGGGTGGTCAGCGCGCCATTGGCCTGGCGCATCGCCACGACGCGGGCGACGTGTCCGATCCGCAGCGCCTTCACCGACGCCGACTCGCCGTTGATCCGCACCGGCACGTCAGGCGCATAGCCGATGCGTTCGCCGTTGACGAAGATGCTGCCGAAACGCTGGATGACCCCGACAATGCCGGTACCGCCGATACCGTGATCGTCGCCGATTCTCGCGGCGCCGGTGCCGCCGATACCCTGATCGTCGCCGCTGCGGCCGCCCCGGACCTGTGCCCAGGCCGAGGACACGCTAGCCAGCCAAAACCCCGCCAGCAGCGACCGCCGGGTGATGATCGGCGGTTTGCTCATGATTGGCCGCCTTCTTTGGCGTCATCGCCGTCCGGCGCCTCGTGGTAGATATAGACGCCGAAATTCCACCTGGCGTCGCCGCCCTTGTCCTTGGCGACCGCGCGGTTGGCTTCGCGGTTGGCGGTCTTCAGCGCGTCCATCGCAAGTTCGCGCGAACGTGCTTCGAGGCGCTTGGCCAATTTGGGCGACAGGCCGTCGTAATGCACCGCGCGCTCGAGGAAGCGCGGCGTGACGGCCGAAACGTTGTCCGCCGCCGCGGCGACGTGGTCGTGCAGGTTGCGGCCGAGATAGTGCCATTTGCGATCGTCGTCGCCGCGCGGAACGAAGGCGGTATCCACCAGCACGATCTCTTCATTCGCGTTGATGCTGACAAGTTGCCGGTCGAGCCATTCGTCCAGCACCGCGCGCGGCCGGACATCCTTGGTGACCGATTCGACGAGCGCCTCGAACGACGGCGCATCGCCATCAGCGGTGCGCGGCAATGGCAAGGGGTCGCCGGCCTTGTCGGTGAATTCGGGCGCGGCCATCCAGCGGGCGATGATCGCGCTGGTACGCGACAGCGTGGCCGGCGTTTCGTTGACGGGCGTTCCGGCGCCGCGCAGCCGGGCCACTTCCTTGCGATGGATCCCGGTCAGCAGGCTGACCCGGCTGTCGGTCTGCTCCTTGCCGTCAAGCGCGAAGTCATGCTCGGCGACATTGACGAAGAGTTCGCGCAGCAGCTGCGCCAGCGCGGGAAACGTCATGCCGCCGCGGATGCATAACCTCACCAGCGGACGCAACAGACGCGCCAGCGGCGCCTGCAGACGGTCCGCGGCGATCGGTTGATGCGAGGCCGGCTTTGGCGGCGGCTGGTTAGCACTCATGGCGAAATTGTAGCCGCGCCCGGCGTGGGACACAATCCCACTTTTTTGCGGTTGGTTATTGACGTGTGAAATTTTCCCACATATACGCAAATCATCCAACCAGGGGAACCCAACCATGCACGTCCTTTCGCCCCGCAATTCCGCTCCATTCCTCCCGGCGGCACGTCACCTCGCCCAAAGCGCGAGGCCGGCGGTCGTCGTGCCCGTGCTGCCGGCGCTGATCCGCTGCGTGACCTTTTTTGCCGCGCTGGCGACGCCGTTCGTCGCTGCCCTTTTGATCCGCTGACCGGCGCGAGCTGCATGATGACTTCGATCGACGCTTCCGCCCGCCGCCTGTCGGTGCTTCACATCTTCAAGGTTTATTATCCCGACCTGTTCGGCGGGACTCTCACCGTGATCCGCGACATCTGCACCGGACTGAAGGCCAGCTTCGCCTTCGCCGTGCTGGTCTGTTCCAGCGCGAATGGACGCCGCCGGATCGTCGTGCACGACGTGCCGGTCGAGCGCGTGCGCTCGTTCGGAGACATCCTGTCACTGCCGTTTGCGCCGACCTATCCGTTGCGGCTGTGGCGCCGGATCGCACAGCACGATCTGCTGGTGCTGCATGCGCCGTTTCCACTGGCCGACCTGGTGTTCGCGCTGGGGTTTGGCCGCAAGCGGCCGCTCGTCGTGCACTGGCATGCCGACATCGTCACGCACGCCAGGCTCAGGCGGTTCGTCGAACCACTGATGCGCCGGACGCTCTCGCGGGCGGAAGCGATCATCGTCTCCGATCGCGCCCTGCTGGACGAAACCCCGTTGCTGCGTGAATTCGCCGACAAATGCCACGTCGTCCCCTTTGGCATCGACGTTTCGAAGTATGGGCGACCGGTCCCGCGTCACCCGGACCTCAAGGTCGGGCATGATCGCGGGCGGCTGGTGCTCGCTTGCGGCCGCCTTGTTCCCTACAAGGGCTTCGACGTGCTGATCCGCGCCGCTGTCGGCCAGAACTTCGAGGTCTGGATCGTTGGCGAGGGCCGCGAACGCGCGAGGCTGGAGCAGTTGATCCTGAGCCTCGGCGTCGCCGATCGCGTACGTCTGCTCGGCTCCGTTCCCGACAGTGAACTGGTCAAACTGATGTACATCGCTGATGTCTTCGTGATGCCGTCGGTGACGTCGGCGGAAACCTTCGGACTGGTTCAACTGGAAGCGATGGCGGCAGGTCGCCCGGTCATCAACACGTCGCTCGACACCGCCGTTCCGCACATCGCACGTGACGGGATCGAGGCCATCACCGTGCCGCCGGGCGATCACGGCAAGCTTGCCGAAGCGATCGACATCCTGATCCGCGACCCGGAGCGACGTCAGCGCATGGGCCTTGCCGCCCGGCGGCGCGCCATGTCGAAATATTCCACCACGCAATTCAAGCAGGCGATCGAGGCGATCTATCTCGATGCCGTCACCAGCAAGGCGGAGGTGCGGTCCGCCCGCACCATGCGACCCGAAACCGCCGGGCTCGTCGGCGCTGTCAGGATCGCGGCCACCCTCGCCTGGTCGGATATGCGTCACCGTTACGTCCGCTCGCTGCTCGGTCCGTTCTGGATGTCGATCCAGATGGCGATCATGGTCGCGGTGCTGGGCTCGGTGATCGGACATTTGTCCAACGCCAACGCCGTCGCGCGGCTTCCGATGCTGGCGATCAGCCTGACGGCCTGGACCTTTCTCAACAATGTCGTGCTGGACGCGACGACGGCGCTGCAGAGTTCGGCCGGCCTGATCAAGGATCGCGCGCTGCCGCCGGTGACCTTCCTGCTGCAATGCCTGTTCCGGCAGGCGCTGTTCGCGCTCCACAATGCCAGCGTGCCGTTTATCCTCTGGCTTGCTTTGGCCCGGACCGATATCGAAGGCTGTATCGCCGCCCTGCCGGGATTTGCGCTGTTCGTCGCCTGCACGCTTGGCCTCGGCCTGGTCCTCGGCGCATTGGCAACGCGATTCCGCGACATGAAGCCGATCATCGAATCGACCCTGACGCTGGCCTTCCTGTCCTCTCCGGTGATCTGGACGGCGGAGATGATCAATCCGAATTCCACGGTCATGCGGCTCAACCCGCTAACGCATTTGTTCGCGGTGTGGCGCGAACCGCTGGCGACCGGTCATGTCAGCATGATGAGCACCGTTTACGCCCTGGTGTGCGTCGCCGTACTCGCGGTAGCGAGCATCGTGACGGTCAAGCAGCTGCGCAAAGCCGCGTTCTGGATCTGAATCATGGTCAGCATCAGCCTGCGCGACGTCAGTCTCGACTATCCGCTCTATGGAGCCTACGACTTCTCGGTCAAGCGCCGCCTGCTCGGACGGTTGCTCAACGAGCGGAGCGAGACGCGCACGATCCGCGCCATCGACAACATTTCGCTGGAAGCCGCCGCCGGTGCGCGCATCGGCCTTGCCGGACCGAACGGCTCCGGAAAATCGACCCTGCTGCGGCTGCTTGCCGGCGTTTATCCGCCGACGCGCGGCCGCATGGAGATATCAGGCAATGTCGTGCCGCTGATCGGCCTGAACGCAGGCGCCAACATGGATTTTGTGGCTGACGACAATATCCGCCTGCTGCTGCGGATCAGCGGACACAAGCCCACGCAGGCCGTCGTGGACGAGATCTGGCAGTTCACCGAGCTCGAAGAACGCATGCGGCACATGCCACTGCGCATGTTCTCCTCGGGCATGCTGATGCGGGTGCTGTTCGCCACCGCCACGGCGTTTCCGGCCGACATCCTGCTGCTCGACGAGTGGCTGAGTGTGGTCGACGAAAAATTCTCGGCGAAGGCCGAGCAGCGGATGCTCAAGCTGGTCTCGATGGCCGCGATCGTGATCATCGCGTCCCACGATCAGGCGCTGCTGCGCCGCACCTGCACCAGCGTCATCAACCTCGATCAAGGGCGCATCGTACGCACGGTACCGCTCGACAGATATCCCGAACGCCAATTCGAACTGGAAGAGAAGAGAGCATGAAGATCCTGGTTGTCAGCGAGGCGCTCGGCGAGCCGAACCACAAGCGCGGCATTTTTCATTTCACGCGCGAGCTGATCCGGTCGCTCGCCGCCGACGGCCACGACCTGACGCTGCTCGTCGAGACGACGCGCCGCTATCGTCAGCTCCGGACCCGGCAGCGGCGCGCGCAACTGTTCCCTGCGGATTCGCGCCTGATCGAGCTGCTGGCGCTCTACCGGTTTCTGGACGAAGCCGACATGAACGAGCCGGTGGCGCGGAGCGCGGTGCGGCGCACGATCGACTGGGTCAAACACCGGATCCGCGCGTGCACCTCGTGGGAATTCGGCGCGTGCCTGCTGCGGGCGATCGGGCTTCTGCCCCTGCGGGTCAAGCTGATCGAGAACAAGACCGCCGGGCTGGAATACATCCCGACCGATTTGCGCCACCTCGAACTGTTTCGCGACTTTTTGCTCGAGCCCGGATTTTACAGCTACCAGGACGCTTCGGCGCTGACCCAGCTGCCACCGCCGCAGATCGATGCCCGCGATTATGACGTCATCCTGGTCGATACGCCGACGCGGGTTGCGATCAAGCGCGGCCCCAACGCCAAGGTCATCTGCGTGGTCCATGACCTGCTGCCGCTCACGGATCTGAAACTGAGCGACGTCGCGACGCGCCTGTTCCTGTCGCGCCTGATGACCAGCCTGCATCAGGCCGACGAGTTGGCCTTCGTTTCCAACTACAGCATGAACCGCTTCCGCGATCTGCTGCCGCAATTCTTCTACCTTCCGGCGCGGGTGGTCTACCCGCGTACGCGCTTCGAACCGTTCCGGCTCGCGCCGGTGCCGATGCCGGTGCCGGTTTCGACCGCACGGCCGGGACAACCGACCTTTGTCGTGATCGTTTCGGCAGAACCGCGAAAGAATCTCAACGCGGTGGTCCGCGCGTTCCGCAAGATGCCCCATGCCGACCTCGTCGTGATCGGTTACGCCGGCGGCACCAGCCTCATGCGCAATCCGCCGCCGAACGTCCGGTTTGCGGGCTATGTCGAGGAACATGACAAGGCCACGCTGATATCAGATGCGCACGGCCTGATCATGCCCAGCCTGGCCGAAGGCTTTGGCGTGCCCATCATCGAAGCGCTGGCGGCCAACACGCCCGTTCTATGCTCGGACATTCCGGTGTTTCGCGAAGTGGCGGGCGAGCTTGCCGACTATTTCGATCCGTTCTCGACCGAATCCATCTGCGCGTCCGTCACCCGGGTGCTGTCCTGTCAGGATGAATGGCGCCGCAAAATTCGCGAGCGCCGCGGCGAACTGGTGGAACGCTTCGGTCCCCAGACCCAGGCCCGCGACCTTCTCGCTCCGCCCAGAACCGTCGAGTACCTGGTCGCCGCGCAATAGGACGCAGCCGAAAACGCCGACGCCGTTCTGGCGACGGCCGGACGAGACCTTCAGAACCTTGCAGAACCCTGGGATGCTGCGATGACGAGCGTCGAGCGTAATTTGCTGTGCGATCATGCCGGACCGGCCGGCCAAGCGGGATGGCGCGGCACGCTGCGCCGTCTGGCGGTCGATGTCCGCAATGCCTATATCCTGGCGGCCCTGACCGCGGCGGCGCTGCCGTGGTCGACCTCCGCCACAGCGATCCTGATCGTGCTCTGGCTCATCGTCCTCATTCCGACGCTCGATTGGGGCCCGTTCGCCCGCCATCTGGCGCATCCGGCGTGCGCCCTGCCCCTGGCGTTCGTCGCGCTCGCTGTTCTGGGCGTGCTCTGGACCGATGGCACCTGGTCGGAAAGCCTGAGCGGCATCAAGCCGGCGGCGAAGCTGCTGGTGATTCCGTTTCTGCTGTTTCACTTTCAGCGTTCGCAGCGCGCCATGTGGGTCTTCGCGGCCTTCCTCGGTTCCTGCACGCTGATGATGGTGCTGTCCTGGATCGTGTTGTTCTATCCGGCGTTCAAGATCACGCGGACGGTTTCGGACGGGGTCCCGGTCAAGAACTATATCGACCAGAGCCAGGAGTTCGCGCTGTGTGCGTTTGCGCTGGCGTTGCCGGCGCTGATCGCGATCCGCGAGCGGCGGCTGGCCGTGGCGATCGGCTGGCTGGTGCTGTCGCTGGCATTCGTTGCGAACATGATGTTCGTGGCCTCGGCGCGGACGGCGCTCGTCTACATGCCGGTGCTGCTGGTGCTGTTCACCGCCTTGCATCTGAGCCGGCGCACCATGCCGGCGCTGTTTGCGGCGGCCATCGTTGCCGCCGCCATCGTCTGGTCGACCTCGCCCTATCTGCGGCAGCGCATCGCCGACATTGCGACCGAGTATCAGGGCTATGAGACCAACACGGTGGTGTCGACGGCGCAACGATTGCACTACTGGCGCAAGTCGCTCGGCTTCTTTGCCGATGCCCCCTTGTTCGGCCATGGCACCGGTTCGACCAGGCAGCTGTTCGCGCGCGCAGCCGGGCAGACCGGGCTGTCGGCCGAGGTGGTCAGCAATCCGCACAACCAGACCCTCAACGTTGCCGTGCAATGGGGACTGCTCGGCGTCATTACGCTGTACGGGATGTGGTTGAGCCATCTGCTGCTGTTCCGCGGTGAAGGCCTGGCGGCCTGGATCGGCCTCATCACCGTTGTGCAGAACTTCGTCAGCTCGCTCTTGAACTCGCACCTGTTCGATTTTCACGAGGGCTGGATGTACGTGCTCGGCGTCGGCGTCGCTGGTGGCATGTCGCTGCGCGCGACGATATGGGGCCCTCGATCTTCAGAAATTACTGCGAGCCGGAATGCGGCCTAGCTCGGTTATTGGCCGTCTCCCCCCGCTTCATGCCGATACCTTGTAGTCCGGTGCAGAGGCGAGAAACCGCGCATACGCATCCGCATCGGGCGGGGTAAATTTCTCCGCCAGTGCGCTGCGCCGGCGTGCTGTTGTCCCGATGTCGGCCAGCAACTCGTCGAAATGCTTGAAGTGGTAGGGCGCCACGCACAACCCGCCATAGACGCCGGCCGCCGGCCGCTCCACGCGCTTGAAGTTCAGCATCAATTCGATATTGTCGCGCATCTCGGCCGGGCTCGGCTGCTGCGCCAACTGGCCGTCGGCGTAACGGACCAGCCAGTTTGCCGCCAGATCGGCGCACAGCACCGTGCAGAAGCTGGAGTTGAAGCCGACAAAACCCATGTCCGGCAGGTCCGCGTTGGCGATCAGCCGGTAGAGCCTGTATTGGCCATCGGCGTCCACCAGCCGTTCACGAAGCGCCTGTGGCAGGAACGGCACGCCGAGCTTGTAGCCGATGGCGAGGATGGCGACGTCGGCCGCAACGCGCTCGCCGCCGGTCATCACGATGCTGTTGCCGTCGTAATGGTCGAAGCTGCCGCGGATCGCCTTGATCCGGCCATCGGCCACCATCGGAAAGAAGTCCGGCGTGGCGATCGGCACCGAGCAATTGACGCCGTCCTCGATGCGCTGCTTCGGAACCATGTCGCACTTCTTCAGCTTGAGCTGCAGCTTCAGCATGCTTTCCAGGCCGCGCCAGTTGGCCCAGACAAACGGCTTCGCCACCGCGTGCTTGAACCGCGACAGCGCCCCAATGCCCCAGCTCTTGAACATCTCCTCCTGCGCGCGGATGTAGAGGATGCGTTTGAAGTTGATCAGGCCGCCGATGAAGTAGGGAATCCGCCACACCGGTTCGCGGTACACCAGCGTGACGTCGCTGGCGCCGGAATTGACCGCGTTGACCGCAATGTCGGTGGCCGATTTCGAGCCGCCGAGCACCACCACCTTCTTGCCCCTGGCGAGGCCGGCATCGTTGTATTGCGAGGAGTGCAGGATGCGCCCGCCCTGCGCCTTGAATGCCTCCTCGCCGCGAAGGTTGAGGGTCTGCGGTTCGTTGAACTGCCCGATGCAAACAGCGACGAAGTCAAAATCCTCCTGCGTGCTGCCGGCGGGGCTGCGAAGGTCGAGCCGCCAGCCCGGCTGTGAGTCCGGGCGGCCATTCATTTGCACCACCTCGGTATTGAAGCGGATCAATCGATCGAGGCCGTAATCGCGGGCGTATTCAGCCAGATAGGCATGGACCTGCGGACCCTTCGGCCATTCCGGATAAGATGCCGGCATGGCCTTGTCGGTGTAGCGGTAAAGCTCCTTCGGGCTCTGGGTCTGCACATCGGGATAGGATCTGGCCGGCTCCCACACGCCGCCGAGATCGCCGCTGCGCTCGACAATGGTGACGCGGTGTCCGCGCGACGAAAACGCCTTGGCCGCAGCAAGCCCGGACACGCCGGCGCCGATGATGCAGACCTGCTTTTGCTTGACCATGGATTTGTCTCCGTCGTGAAGGTGAAAGCTCGCGCCGCTATTCGTTGGCCTCCGGCGGCAGGAAGTTCACCTCGTGCTCGGCGGAAACCCGGACCACCTCCGCGGGGTCGGTCAAATTGTGCAGCCGGTTGAACAGCGCTTCGAGCTTCTGCATCGGCGAAACCCAGAACAGCGCACGCGCGGGCTTGTCTGACTTGTTGAAGTAACCGTGCGGAATGCCGCGCGGCAGACGCACCAGGTCGCCGGCCTTCGCCTTCACCCAGACGCCGTCGAGCTTGAGATCGAGTTCACCTTCCTGCACCAGGATGAATTCGTCCTGGGTCGGATGGATATGGACCGGCACGAACTGGCCGGGGTCGCTGTTGGTCTCGAAGGCGAAGGTGGAATCGGTCACCGCCTTCGGGAAATAGACCTGACCCAGGATATTCCAGGTCACGCCGCCGTAGCCGGTGCCATCAGCGGTGATACCCTTTTCGAGCGCCGTCATGTGCCGCCTCCTGTTGGATAATTTGTCCGTCCGGATCAATCCGTCGTGTTTGCACAGGATCCCGCCGGGCCGTCTAGCCGCAAAACGAATCCGCCATCGGCGCCGAAGGATTTCTTTTGGCCGCACAGGCGATGCTGCGGCGCACGATCGTCGTGACGCTGTTGTCGCCGGCTGCGCAACGATCGGGCACAATCCGCTGCCAAATCGCCTTTCCAAGCACCCGTCCCGGAGATATTATAGGGTTCAAACAAACCCGAAGGCCGTGTGACGACGATGGGCGCAGCCGTTGCGGAGAAGGTTCGAGACGCCAGGCTGGCCGCGTTCAACCGCGTATCGACCGGCGATGTCGATGCCGCTGCCGAGGCGATCGGACGCATCTTCTGCCCCCATCAGTTGACGCCCAATCGCCCGTCGGCGCCGGGTTTCTACGCCCTGCACAATTGCGCCGCCTTCGACGGGTTCTCCATCAACTATGTCGCCTATGGCGGATCGGTATCGATCGATCCCGGCTGCCTCGACCGCTTCTTTCTGCTGCAGATTCCGCTGCACGGATCGGCGCGAATAGCCACCGCGGCCTGCGAGGTTGAAAGCAGCCCGGGCACGCGCGCTTCGCTGCTGTCCCCGACGATCCCGACGCGGATGACATGGGACGGCGATTGCGCCCAGCTCATCCTTCTGGTTGACCGGCGGCTGGTCGAACAGCGGGCCGCGGCGCTTTCGGGAAAGCCGGCCGGTGCGGTCGAGTTTACGCCGGCGATCGATCTCAACCAGGCCTGTGGGCGCGAGCTGCGGTCACGAGCCGCCGACCTGGTCGATCTGGCCGAGCGTCTCGGACCAAACCGCCGCCTGGCAGCGGTTGCGGCGGCCGAACTGCGCGAAACGCTGCTCGGCTCCCTGCTCCATGGTCAGCACCACAGCCGGAGCGACGCGATGCAAGTATTCGGCGGCCACGCCGAAACGCTGCCGCGACCGCTGCGGCGGGCGCGGGACTGTCTGCATGCCCACGCAGCCGAGCCGCTCGATTTGGCCCAACTCGCCGAAATCACCGGCGTCGGCATCCGCGCGCTGCAGATCGGCTTCCGCCGCCATTTCGGCACGTCGATTTCGCAGATGCTGCTCGATATCAGGCTGGCGCACCTCAATGCCCGGCTGACCAGTGCCCGCCCAGGCGAGAGCATCACGGAGATCGCGTTCGAACTCGGATTTACCCATCTCAGCCGCATGGCGCACGCCTACGGCCGGAAATTCGGCGAAACGCCGTCCTCGACCCTGCGCAGGATGAGCTGAAGCAGTCCGGCGACGGCGCTTCTCACCTGGTGCGTGATGACCTTAGATTGGGTTAGCGCTCGCACAGTTCTCCCCGTCATCCTGAGGTGCGCGCTCTTGCGCGCCTCGAAGGATGAGCACGGCCCGTGGCCCATCCTTCGAGGCTCGCTGCGCTCGCACCTCAGGATGACGGCGAGTCTGTTGCGCGGGATAGAATCAACCCAAAGGCATCCCGTCTAGTGCCCCACCTCACCCGCGATGATGTCGCCGAACAGCTCCCAGCTTACGCCGTTGAACTTCATCAGCTGCATCTGTTCGATCGGAAAGAAATCGTTCGGGCCGGTGTTGATCTGGATGCCGGGCAGCAGCACATCGCTGGTAAAGCCTTTCAGGCTGGCGGCCTGCTTCATCACGTTCTCGCGCGTGAGGTTGTCGCCGCATTGTTTGAGCACCTGGACCATGGTCTGCGCCGTCGCATAGCCGTAGACGTTGTTGTTGTTGGTCTTGTCGCCGTCCGGAAAATACTTGTCCATGAAGGTGGCCCACGCCTTGATGCCGGGATCGTCCTTCCACACGGGATCGGTCGGATCCTTGATGTAGGCTGTCGAGATAATGCCCTTGGCGTTGTCCAATCCGGCCGGCTTGAGCACGGTGGCCACCGACGTCGAGACGTTGCCGAGCAGGTAGACCGGCTTCCAGCCGAGTTCCGCGACCTTGCGGATCGCCTGCGCCGCGCCCTTGGGCGCTGCCCACGTCATGAAGATGTCGGCGCCGGAATCTTTCAGCGCCACGATCTGCGAATCGATGGTGGGGTCGGCAACCTCGTATGATTTGTCCGCGATGATCATGTTGGCCTTGGTACCGAGGCCGTCGCGCAATCCCTTCATCTGATCCCGGCCGGCGTCGTCGTTCTGCCAGATCGCGGCGATCTTGCCGTTCGGATAATTCTTCAGGATGTAGGCCGCGTAGATCCGGCCCTCGCTCTGGTAGTTTGGCTGCCAGCCCATGGTCCACGGAAAATTCTGCGGATCGCCAAACTTGGTGGCCCCTGTCGCCACGAAAAGCTGCGGGACTTTCTTTGCGTTCATGTATTTCTGGATCGCCGAGTTCGACGGCGTGCCGAGCGGCTGGAAGACCAGCAAAACCTCGTCACTCTCCACCAGCTTGCGTGCCTGCTCGACGGCCTTGGGCGGACTGTAGGCGTCGTCATAGCTGATGAAACTGATCTTGCGGCCGTTGATGCCGCCTTCGGCGTTGATCTTGTTGAAATAGGCGGCCTGAGCCTTGCCGATGGTGCCGTAGGCGGAGGCCGGGCCGCTATAGGGCATGATGTTGCCGATCTTGATTTCGGTATCGGACGCGCCCGGATCGTATTTCTTCTGCGCGTGGGCTGCGGTCGCGGTCATCGCGGCGATCGCCGTCATGGCAACCAGAGTTCGGATTCGAGCCGTCATCGTTCTCTCCCAAGTCGTTTATTATTATGTCGTTTATAATTTTGGCAAAGTGTCGCAAGCCCCGCGCGGGCTGGCAAGCGGCCGCTTATTCCGCTGGATGAAACAGCATTGTTGCGCGCCGCCTTTTATGATTGATGCATGGCGACACCTTTCCCCTGCAAGGCTTCCTTGGAATTGAACCCGACAACACGCATTGGCCCCCGACATCCGAAGCTCGCCGCAGGTGGATTCCGGGCCGCGCGATGGCTGGCTGCGAAGGCGTTTGGCGCAGCCGGCTTTCACCAGCTCGGCTCAAAATTTGCCGATGGGCGGATCGCGCATGTGCGCGACAAGCTCGCGCGCGGGGAAACGGTCTATCTCGCCGGCCTCGGCGCGCCCGGCACGCACAATTCAGGCGTGGCGCTGGTCGAGGTGACGCAGGCCCATGGCCCCCGCCTGATCCTCAACAACGAGGAAGAACGCTTTTCCGGCAACAAGCACACGACGGAATATCCGCGCGCCTCTGTTGACGCGATGGTTGCAGCCTTGCGCGGCATCGGGCGCGACATCGGCGATATCGACGCCTGGCTGACCAGCTGGGACTACCCGACATTGGCGGGAACATTGGCACGCTCGGTGCTGGAAGAAATCCCGCAAAGCCTCAAGCTGCTGCGCACCACCGAAGCCGCCGGCTTCGACGGACGGCGTCTCGACCAGATGACGCGCACTCCGAAGATCCTAGCGAAGCAACTGGTGCTTTCCGAACGCGTGCCACTGATCTGCCTGCCGCATCACGACAACCATGCCTGGTTTTCCTATGCGGCGTCGCCCTTCGCCGACGACGGCGAGCCGGTTGCGGTGGCGGTACTCGATGGCACCGGCGATCAGGGGTCGATCACGCTGTACGTCGTCCAGAACGGCAAGATGCGCCGGCTCTACTGCAACGACAGCATGTTCGATTCACTGGGCGCGTTCTACAGCGTGATTTCATCGACGCAGGGCGGCTGGACCTGGCTCTCCAGCGAAGGCCGCTATATGGGCGCGGCGGCCTGGGGCGACATGAACCGCGCGACAAATCCGTATTACGCGCGGCTGCGAAACGTCCTGCACTTCGGCGAAGCCGGTGAAGTCAGGCTCAATCGCACAATGGCCAACTGGTATTGCGATCCGTTCGACAACCCTTACAAGGCGGCGCTCACCGACATCCTGGGGCCACCGCTCAAGCCCGAGCAGCTCTGGAATCCCGACGCGGTGCTGCGCGTCGAGGACATCCATCACCGTCCCGATACCAAGGATCGCCTCGACAAGGCCGCCGCGACGCAATTGGTGTTCGAGGATGCCATGATCCACGTCGTGGATCACCTGTTGCGCATCACGGGCGCGAGCCGGCTGGTGCTCACCGGCGGCGTGGCGCTGAACGCGATCGGCAACATGCGCCTGCTCGAGCATTTCAATGAAGCGTGGTTCGCCGGCGCCCAGCAGCGCAACGCGCGCCTGCATCTGTGGGTGCCGCCGGTGCCCGGCGATCCCGGCGTCACCATCGGCGCGGCGTGGCTGTTCGCGCATCTGGCGGGCGCCCCGCGCGGCGCGCCGATGACACATGCGTTCTATTGCGGCCTGCCACCCTCCAACGAAGCCATTGTGAGCGCGCTCGGAGCCGATGATATCGCCTCGCAGCGCATTGGCGATATCTCGACCGCTGATGGGCGCGACGCCGTCGCCGACCTGATGGCGTTCGTGGTTGCGCAGAGCGGCGTGATTGCGCTCTATCAGGGCGCCGCCGAGACCGGTCCGCGCGCGCTCGGCCACCGCTCGATCCTCGCCAATCCCTGCGATCCCAACGCGCGCGAGCGGCTCAACGAGCGCGTCAAGTACCGCGAGGCGATCCGCCCGCTGGCGCCGATGGCAACGCTGGAAGCTGCCCACCAATATTTCGAGCTGCTGCCGGGCGCCTCCGATGCCAGTTACAACGCCTACAATTACATGGTGCTGACGGCGCAATCGAAGCCGGGCGCGCGGGACAAAATTCCGGCGGCGATTCATGCCGACGGCACCGGCCGAATTCAGATCGTCAATGCGGATGACGATCCCCTCACCCATGCTTATCTGAAGGCGCTCGGCCGTCACGTCGGCGTCGAGATATCCGTCAACACGTCCTTCAATGTCGCCGGTCCAATCGCGCAGACGCCGCAACAGGCCATCGACACGCTGCGCCGCTCCAAGGGGCTCGATGCCGTCGTGCTGGTCGCAGATGACGGCGCGGTTTATGCCGCCTGGCACGGCGGCGAGCGCGACAGCGGGCGATTTTCCGGCTGGTTAGCGCAGTGGAAGAGCCGACGGTAAGGTTGACAGGTTAGCTTAACCAGCGACTGCGATTGCGTCACGACCGCCGCGCGGTATCGTGCATGCAGTGGACGATTTGATCCGTCCCAACCCCTGTTAACTTCGCCGTCGAGCGATCATATTCCGCCCGGCGGCCTCGTTAAATCGTGAGCGCGCGCCATGCATATTGAAAGCCAGGAGCGGTTACGAATATTGAGCCTCAGTCCGAAGCCCGCCTGGGCCGAGGTCTGGCACTTGCGGAAGATTTTCATTCCGCGGCGATCCATCACCGGACGGTTGCTGACCGGCCAGGTCTGGCGGCGTCATGACGGAAGGCGCTGGATCTACAAAAAATACACCGAACACACCGGCTAAGCGCCATCTATCCGATAACAGCCGGCCGTCGAAATAACCCGAGCACCCGCCCGTCGATCAACAGCAGCGCGCTGCCGATCACCAGCGCGCCCGCGATCTCGCGCAGCGAAATCTCCTCGCCCAGCACCAAATAGCCGAGCACGATAGCGGTGACCGGAATCAACAGCGTCACCAGCATGACGTTGGTAGCGCCGGAGCGCCGCAGGATCTGGAAGAACACGATATAGGCCAGCGCCGTCGACAGGACAGCCAGACCCATCACCGCGAGCCACGTCGCAACGCCTGGCATCGGCAATTGCCAGGGGCGTTCGACGAAGCCGGCGACAACCATCATCATGATGCTCGAGGCCAGCAACTGGAACGTCGCCGTTCCCAGCGGCGGCGAGTTCGACAGCAGCCGTCGCGCCAGCAGCGCCGCCAAACCATAACTGAACGCGCCCGCAAGGCAGAGCAGGATGCCGATGCCCTGCCCGCTCCAAAATCCGTCGCCGTCAAAATTCCAGCCGCGCAGGATGACGACGCCGATCAGCCCCACGACGACGCCGGCGATCCGCCGCGCCTGCAGCTTCTCCTCACCGGCCGCCGCCATCACCACAACGGTAAACAACGGCGTGGTGGCGTTGAGGATCGAGGCCAGCCCGCTCGGGATAGTCGTCTGCCCCGCCACGATCAGCGAGAACGGCAATACGTTGTTGAAGAGCCCGATCGCGAAGAACGGCTTCCAGCCTGAAACCCCTTTGGGAAAATCGATCCGGTAGACCCACAGCAGAGGCAGCAGGATGATTGAGGCCAGCGCCACGCGCAGCAGCACCAGTGTCAGCGGCGGCAATTCGCGCAGCACCACGCCGTTGAAAAAGAACGAGCCGCCCCACAGGACCGACAGCACGCCGAGCAGCGACCAGTCGCGGGCGTCGATCCTGACATCATTAGCGGTCATTGCGGCTCATATCTGCGTTTGACGCAGATCTATTCCGGCGCGCGAGTCTTTCCCACCCGATTCCCGAACGGAGGCGCGCCTATTTCGGGCGCGACACGATCTCGATCATCTTGCCTTCGTCGTCGTCGGGCGCGTAGGCCTTGGCGCGGTCGTAGGACTGCACCGCCGCGCGTCCCATGATCGGCGGCGCCGACAACAGGCTTTCGGCCAACGCAACGGCGTAAGCCGCATCCTTCTGGCGCAGCGCTGCGGTGAAGGTCGCGCCGACAAAATTGCGTTCCGCCATCCGCTTGGAATGCCGGATCACCTGCGGGCTTGCGGCGACGCCGGTCTCAACCGCTTCCAGCACCAGCTTCATGTCGAGCCCGGCCTGCTCGGCGATCGCCAGCCCCTCGGCAATGCCGGCGATCTGGATCGCGCCCATCAGATTGTTGATCAGCTTGTAGACGGTGCCGGAACCGACGGCGCCGAAATGACGGATGGTGGTCGAGAGCGGCACCAGATAGGGCCGCGCTAATTCAAGATCGGCGGGATCGGCGCCCACCAACAGCGTCAGCTTGCCCGCAGCCGCCGCATCCGGCAGGCCGGTCACCGGACTATCGATGTAGATCAGTCCACGCGCGCCCAACACACCCGCCATGTGAAGCGCGTGCTGGTGGGACACCGTGGAGCATTCAATCGCCAGCGCGCCGGCCTTCATATTGGCGGCGGCGCCATCCTTGGTGAGCCATACCTCGCGCGACGCGTTGTCGTCGGCGACCATGGTCACGACGGCATCGGCGTCAATCGCGGCATCCTCCGGCGACGTTGCCCATCGTGCGCCGCGTGCGATCAGATCTTCCGCCTTGGCCTTGCTGCGATTCCACACCGAGACGGTGAATCCCGCGTCGAGATAACGGCCGGCCATGCCGTGGCCCATCCGTCCCAATCCGATGAAAGCAACTCTGGCCATGGGTTAATCCACATCCTCGACCGAGCCCGGTCCGGTGCCGAACGCACGCTGTGCCAGCGTCGCAGCCATGAACTCGTCGAGATCGCCGTCGAGCACGCCCGACGTGTCCGAGGTCTGCACACCGGTGCGCAAATCCTTGACCATCTGGTAGGGCTGCAACACGTAGGAGCGGATCTGGTGGCCCCAGCCGATATCGGTCTTGGCGGCCTGATCGGCGGCGGCCTGCTCCTCGCGCTTCTTCAGCTCGATCTCGTAAAGCCGCGCGCGCAACATGTCCCAGGCCTGCGCCTTGTTCTTGTGCTGCGAGCGGCCGGCCTGACAGACCACCGCGACGCCGGTCGGAATATGCGTCAGCCGCACCGCGGATTCGGTCTTGTTGACGTGCTGACCACCGGCACCGCCCGAGCGCATGGTGTCGGTGCGCACGTCGGACTCCGCGATGTCGATCTTGATGCTGTTGTCGACCACGGGAAAGATCGCGACCGACGAGAACGAGGTGTGACGGCGCGCGTTGGAATCATACGGCGATATCCGCACCAACCGGTGCACGCCCGCCTCGGTCTTGAGCCAGCCATAGGCGTTGTGGCCCGAGATCTGGATGGTCGCGGATTTGATGCCGGCTTCTTCGCCTTGCGTCTCTTCGAGATATTCGATCTTGAAGCCGTGCTTCTCGGCCCAGCGCGTATACATGCGCAGCAGCATCTCGGCCCAGTCCTGGCTTTCGGTGCCGCCCGCGCCGGCATGGACCTCGAGATAGGAATCGAAACGGTCGGCCTCGCCCGACAGCAGCGCCTCGAGTTCGCGGCGCGCCACTTCCTTTTTCAGCGCCTTCAGCGCGTTCTCGGCTTCGGTGACGACACCGGCATCGTTCTCGGCTTCGCCAAGTTCGATCATCTCGACATTGTCGTTGAGCTCGCGCTCGACCTTGCCGATGCCCTGCAGCGCATCCTCCAGCGAGGTGCGCTCCTGCATCAGCTTCTGGGCCTTCTGCGGATCGTTCCAGAGATTGGGATCTTCGGCGAGCTTGTTCAGCTCGGCTAGACGTGCCGTGGACTGTTCGACGTCAAAGATGCCTCCTCAGCAGCCCGACTGACTGCTTGATCTCTTCAACGAGGCGTTCGACTTCGGCGCGCATGGTGTCTCTGATCTGCGGTGCAAACCGCTAACTATAGATGCTCGCAGGGATGTAGCGGCGTCTCTCACAAAGCGCAATCCGCCTGGGGCTTGGTCCCAAGCGGTTTCTTCACACCAACAAGCCTAGTACAGCCCGCCGGGCCGCATGATGTGGCCGGAGTCAGGCGACTGATATCCCCCCTGATATCCTGCCGGATATCCCTGCGGGGCGCGCCCATCGGCATCTGCCACGCCAATGACGGAGTAATTGTCCGGCGGCGCGGTACCCGGCTTGAAGGCCTCCAGGATGGTCCGGCCACCTTCGCCGGGACCTGCGCGCATGCCGCTCTTGGCATCGACGCGAACCAGCTTGATTCCGGCCGGCACCTTGAACGGGATCGCGGCCTTGTCGGCGAGCGCGAGCTTGAGGAAGTCGCGCGCGAT
Organism: Bradyrhizobium sp. AUGA SZCCT0222; assembly: GCF_018130205.1. Taxonomy (NCBI): domain Bacteria; kingdom Pseudomonadati; phylum Pseudomonadota; class Alphaproteobacteria; order Hyphomicrobiales; family Nitrobacteraceae; genus Bradyrhizobium; species Bradyrhizobium sp. AUGA SZCCT0222. Next base: position 70,514 of record NZ_JAFCLX010000021.1, on the reverse strand, counting down.
CGGCGCGGCCAGCGCGCCGCCGGTCGCCTTGCCGCCGAGAGTACGCGGCTTGTCGTAGCCGACATAGATGCCGACCACGAGGTCCGGCGAGAAGCCGATGAACCAGGCATCTTTGGCGTCGTTGGTGGTTCCGGTCTTGCCGGCGATCGGCTTGCCGACTTCCTTTACGACAGTCGCGGTGCCGGCCTGCACGACATATTCCATCATCGAGGTGATCTGATACGCCGTCATCGGATCGAGCACCTGCTCGCGGCGATCGACCAGTTGCGGTTCGGGCTGATTCTTCCAGCCGCCGGGCGCATCGCAACCACGGCATTCGCGCGCGTCATGCTTGAAGATCGTATGGCCGTAACGGTCCTGGATGCGGTCGATCAAGGTCGGCTTCACGCGGCGGCCGCCATTGGCGAACATCGAATAGGCCGTGACCATGCGCATGACCGTGGTTTCACCGGCGCCGAGCGAATAGGACAGATAGTTCGGCAGTTCGTCGTAAACGCCGAAGCGCCGTGAATATTCGCCGATCAGCGGCATGCCGATGTCCTGCGCCAGCCGCACCGTCACCGTATTGAGCGATTGCCGCAGCGCGTTGCGCAGCGTCACCGGACCGTTGTATTTGCCGGACGAATAGTTTTCCGGGCGCCAGACGCCGGCGCCCTGCCCCTGATCGATTTCGATCGGCGCGTCGACCACGACGGTCGACGGCGTGTAGCCATTGTCCATGGCCGCCGAATAGACCAGCGGCTTGAACGAGGAGCCCGGCTGCCGGTAGGCTTGCGTCGCGCGGTTGAATTGGCTCTGGTCGAACGAGAACCCGCCGACCATGGCCAGCACGCGTCCGGTCCATGGGTCCATCGCCACCATCGCACCCGACACTTCAGGCAATTGGCGCAGCCGGTACTGCCCCTCAACCGGATTGCCGTCCTTGCCGAACAGGGGATCGACATAAATCACATCGCCCGGCGCCAGCACTTGCGCGACCGATGTCGGCGTCCTGCCCTTGGTCGGCCCCGACGCCGCCTTGGCCCATTTGACGCCATCGATCGTGATGATGCCGGTCTGCCGTTGCTTGGCGACGGCGCCGCCAAGCTCGCGGCCCGGCTGGAACCCGACCCGCGCCGACTGGTCGCTGGTCTCCAGCACCACAGCCATCCGCCAGGGCGCGATATCGCCCAGCGCTTTGACGTCGGCCAGCTTCACGCCCCAGTCGCCGGAAATGTCGAGCTTGCTCGGCGCACCCCGCCAGCCCTGCGCCTCATCGTAATTGACCATGCCGGCCGCCATGGTCTTGCGCGCCATCACCTGCATCTTCGGGTCGAGCGTCGCCCGGACCGATAGGCCGCCTTCATAGAGCTTCTTTTCGCCGTAGCGTTCGAAGATGTCGCGCCGGACTTCCTCGGCGAAATATTCGCCGGCGAAGATATGCGCGCCGGTACCGCGGCTGGTGACGAGGAGCTGATCCTTGCGCGCCTTGTCGGCATCGGCCTGCTTGATCCAGCCGTTTTCGACGAGACGATCGACGACGTAGTTGCGGCGCTCGATCGCGCGGTCGCGGTTGCGCACCGGATGCAGCGCCGCCGGCGCTTTCGGCAGCGCCGCCAGATACGAGGCTTCCGAGATCGTGAGTTCGTTCACCGACTTGTCGAAATAGACCAGCGACGCCGCGGCGATGCCGTAGGCGCCGAGGCCGAGATAGATTTCATTGAGATAGAGTTCGAGGATGCGGTCCTTCGAATAGGCGCGCTCGATGCGCATCGCCAGCAAGGCTTCCTTGATCTTGCGGGCGAAGGAGACCTCGTTGGTCAACAGGAAGTTCTTTGCGACCTGCTGGGTGATGGTCGACGCACCCTGCGGCCGGCGGTTGGAACCGTAGTTCTGCGCATACAGCACCGCCGCGCGCGCCATGCCGGTGAAGTCGATGCCGCCATGCTCGTAGAAGTTCTTGTCTTCGGCCGCGAGGAACGCGTTGATGACGAGCTTCGGTACCGCCTGGATCGGCAGATAGAGCCGACGCTCCTTGGAATACTCGCCGAGCAGCGCGCCGTCGGAGGCGTGCACGCGCGTCATCACGGGCGGTTCATAATCCTGAAGCTGCGAATAGTCCGGCAAGTCCTTGGAGAAATGCCAGATCGCGCCGGCAACGCCGGCGACGCCAACCAGGAACACCACGGTTCCGGCGGCGAACAAGAAACCCAAAAACCGCACCAGCAAGCGCATGATCGAAGTTCCGTTCCAACCCTTGCGCCGTGACTTTCGGCGTCTGCCTTGCCATCAAAATCCAAGCGCAAATCGAAGCGCTCAAGCCCTCGCCCAACGGACCGCCGTTGCGCGTACCAACAATAAACGGGCCGACGGACAATAATGGCCGATTCCGAAGACCCTGCGTCAGTTTCTATACCGCTGCCGCTGTGGCCAAACTAGGGCTTCCTCCATGGCATCGCGTGCATTTAATCAGCATTTTCATACGGCTTTTCATTTGCCGGGCCCGGCGGTTGCCAGCCGTTTGGCAAAAAATGCATCAATCGCCTGCGCCATCGATCCGACGGTCTTGTTGCGCCAGTTCTCCGACATCAGGAGCTCGAGGTCACCCTTGTTCGAGACATAGCCGAGTTCGACCAGCACCGAGGGCACGTCCGGCGCCTTCAAGACGCGGAAGCCGGCGGATTTCAACGGGTGCTTGTGCATCCGCACCGTCGTCTTCATCTCGCCCATCAAGATGCGGGCAAACCGGTTTGAAAACGTTCGGGTCTCGCGCTGCGCCAGGTCGATCAGGATGTCGGCGACTTCGGTCGGCTCGTCGGTGAGATTGACGCCGCCAATGGCGTCCGACTTGTTCTCGGCCTCGGCCAGCCGCTCGGCTTCAGCATCGGAGGCCTTGTCAGACAAGGTGTAGATGGTGGCGCCGTGGGCATCGCCCTCCCGCCGCGGCAGGGCGTCGGCATGGATCGAGACGAACAGCGCGGCCGACTGGGTGCGTGCGACCTTCACGCGGTCGTTCAACGGAATGAACGTATCGTCCGTACGGGTCATGACGACGCGGTATTTGCCCGATTTCTCGATGCGATCGCGCAGCGCGAGGCCAAATCCGAGCACCAGATTCTTTTCCATCTCGCCGCCGGCCTGGGTGCCGTTGTCGATGCCGCCATGACCGGGATCGATCACGATCAGGGGACGGGTATCCTGCGTCTGTGCGGGCTTTGCCGCCGCCGCTGCATCGTCCGGCCCGACCGCGGCATTGGCTGCCGCAATCGCGGGCCTCAGTTCGGGGCGATTCTCGGGCGCCAGCAACTGCACGAAGGCGGTCCGGTCTACCTCTTCCAGCTCCAGCACCAGCCGCGGCGGCTGGTCGTTGGCCGCCTCCAGCACATAGGATTTCGCGACCTTGGCCGGTCCCGTCAGGTCGAACACGATTCGCGAACCGCCCGGCATGACAAGGCCATAGCGGAACGCCTTGACCAGCCCGCGCCCCGTGCTGCCGGTGCCCGCGGCCAGCTTGAAGCTGACCTGGGGAATATCAACGACCACGCGATAGGGATCGGCCAGCGCAAAGGCGCGAAACTGGATCGGCCTGTCGAGATCGAGGACGAAGCGGGTTTGTTTGCTATCGCCGGCCAGTCTTGCATCGGAGGCGACCGGAAAATTCGAGGCGGCGACCGGGGTTGGACGGGGGGCGCTTGCCGCAGCGGGACCAGGCGCAGGCCCCTGCGCCGCGCTCGGGGTGATGAAATTGGCACACAGAAATGCTGCGGCGCACAACAGGCCGCGCCCCAGCAAAACCCGGTGATTTGCGCGGTTAGCCAACGATTCGACGCCTCCGAGCAGCTCTCTTACCGCATTAGAACCACAGGGTTAATCGAACCTTAAGGATCCAAAAGCGAAAAGGGATGAGTGTTGCCGTGCTGCGACGCTTCCCTGATGCTTCCCTTGCACCGGGCGGGCAATCCACGTATGTACGAGGTGCTGACGGCTAATACTCCCGGTTGTGTCGCGTTCAGCCTCCCGGTGCAGCGCCGGAACCTTCGAAGCCGAAGTTTCCTGCGTCTTTCCCGATCCCCTCCACCAGCCAGCGCTGCGCGCGGCTGACACGGAGTGGCGGTTTCGAGCCCGAGCGGCGTCCGCTCCCAGGTACTAACTTGCAAGGTACTATCTTGCTCCAGGGACGGTTTAAAACACGGCAGAACTGATTATCCGGACCCCAAACGGTCCGATATGCGATGGCCGGCGAGCGCTTTGGCGCCGCGCCGGGCCTTCAGCGATAGACACGGCGGTCAATTTTGCCGCCAACATGTTCAGACGGGCCGACGCTTGATGCGCCAGACTGTGTTGCCGACCAGGATCCACGGATCGATCGCGCCGATGCGAAGCGAGAGCTTCGCGCGTCGCCTTGTTCCGGTGGGTCCCCGTTCGGCGCGGCGCCAAGGTTTGCGTTTTGGCCTTCCCCTCACCCCCGAATCAGGTGGACCGTCGCGTCACCGGGCCGCGCAATATGCGCGCGCCTTGCACCGCGCCCGCCGCCGTCAAGAGCTCCAAAATGCCCAACAAGATGTTGATCGATGCCACCCACCCGGAAGAGACCCGGGTCGTCGTGGTCCGCGGCAATCGCGTCGAAGAATTTGATTTCGAGACCGCCCAGCGCAAACAACTGCGCGGCAATATCTACCTCGCCAAGGTCACGCGCGTAGAGCCGTCACTGCAGGCGGCCTTCATCGAATATGGCGGCAACCGCCACGGCTTCCTGGCCTTCAGCGAAATCCATCCCGACTATTACCAGATCCCGGTCGCCGACCGGCAGGCACTGATCGAGGCCGACGAACGCGCCCATCGCGAGGCCGAGGAAGAGAGCGAGAACCGCTCCTCCAACCGTCACCGCGGCCGTTCACGCCACCGCAACGCCCGCCGCCGCGGCCATGGCGAGCGAGTCCAGAGCGACGTCGTCGACAACGCCGCGATCGATCCGGCGCAGGCCGCCCAGCCCTATGAAGGCGAGGCGCAGCGCTTGCATGATGGCGCGCACCCCGACGAAGCCCACGCCCATGATGGCGATCACCATCCCGCCGATTCAGCCGAGCACGGCCACGATCATGGGCACGTTGCGCATCATCACGACGATCATTCGCATGAACAGGGTCATCCCCAGGAAGATCACGCCCAAGATCGCTCCCAAGATCGCGTCCAGGATCACGCCCCTGATCATGCCGCCGCCGAAGCCCCGGTAGCTTCATTCCAACCCGATGCGGCACCGGTTGAGGCCGTCGCCGCGCCGGCAGAGGCAACGTCCAGTTCCGAAAGCCACGAGGATCATGCGCATCACGACGAGCCGGCGCACGACGTAAGGCACGACGACGAACACGCGCTCGAAAACGCCGCCCATGCCGATGATGCGCCGCGCGCCGAGCATGCCGGCGAGGAATACGCCGCCGCCTCCCACGAGGATCGTGCCCCCGCGCCGGAAGGCGACGAGCAAGACGACGAAGCGCAGGACGATGAAGACGATGGCGACGATGCCGAAGAGGAAGTCGTCGAATCCGTCGGTGGCGACGATGTGCTCGAGGAAGTGCCGGAGCGCGCCTTCCGCCCGCGCCGCCAGTACAAGATCCAGGAAGTCATCAAGCGCCGCCAGGTCATGCTGGTGCAGGTCGTCAAGGAAGAGCGCGGCAACAAGGGCGCGGCGCTGACCACGTATCTGTCATTGGCCGGCCGTTACGCCGTGCTGATGCCCAACACCGCGCGCGGCGGCGGCATCAGCCGCAAGATCACCTCGGCCCAGGACCGTTCGCGGCTCAAGGAAGTGGTGCAGGATCTCGACGTGCCCGAGGGCATGGGCATCATCCTGCGCACCGCCGGCGCCTCGCGCACCAAGCCCGAAATCAAGCGCGACTTCGAATATCTGATCCGCATGTGGGAAACCGTGCGCGACATGACGCTGAAGTCGCAGGCGCCGACGCTGGTCTACGAGGAAGGCTCGCTGATCAAGCGTTCGCTGCGCGACCTCTACAACAAGGAAATCGACGAAATCCAGGTCGCCGGCCAGGCCGGCTATGATGAAGCCCGCGACTTCATGAAGATGCTGATGCCCTCGAACGTGCGGGCGGTCCGGCAATATCGCGACGGCCAGCCGCTGTTCTCAAGGATGGGCGTCGAGAGCCAGCTCGATGCGATGTTCTCGCCGACGGTGCAATTGCGCTCGGGCGGCTACATCGTCATCAACCAGACCGAAGCTTTGGTCTCGATCGACGTCAACTCCGGCCGTTCGACCCGCGAGCACCACATCGAGGACACCGCGCTCAAGACCAACCTCGAAGCGTCAGAGGAAGTCGCGCGGCAGCTGCGTCTGCGCGATCTCGCGGGCCTGATCGTCATCGACTTCATCGACATGGACGAGAAGCGCAACAACCGCGCGGTCGAGCGCAAGTTGAGCGACTGCCTGCGGCAGGACCGCGCCCGCATCCAGGTCGGCCGCATCTCGCATTTCGGCCTGTTGGAAATGTCACGCCAGCGCATCCGCGCCAGCGTGCTGGAGAGTTCGACCGAGCCCTGCGCACATTGCGGCGGCAGCGGCCATGTCCGCTCGGTGTCGTCGGTGGCGCTGCAATTGCTGCGCGGCATCGAAGAAATTCTGATGAAAGGCGCGACCCACAATCTGGTGGTACGCACCCGCACCGACGTCGCGCTCTACGTCCTCAACCACAAGCGCGGACATCTGCGCGATCTCGAAAACGCCTTCAAGGTCACGCTTGCGGTGGTCGCCGATCCCACCGTGGCCGGCCAGCAATCGTTCATCATCGATCGCGGCGAACAGGTGCACACGCTGGAAGCAGCCAAGGCCTTGCTCGCAGCGCAGGCCGCGGCCTCCCCGTCCCAGGTCGAGGAAGCCTATGACGACGAAGAGCCGTTCGATGTCGAAGGTGAAGTCGAGACCGAAGAGACCGAAGGTCTGACCGAGGAAGCCGCAGGCGGCGAAGAAGTCGCCGGTGAAAGCGAAGCCGACGGCCACCGCCGCAAGCGGCGCCGGCGCCGCCGCGGCCGTGGTGAGCCGCGCGAAGGCGCAGCCCCGCGCGACGACAATGACGCCCTGCGCGTTGCACCCGAAAGCGCCGATGGCGCGGTCACGGTTGCCGACGACGGCGAAGCCGACGACGACGAGGGCGACGAACAGGGAGCTGTTGCGCGCGGCGAACAGGGACCAAACGGCGAGCGGCGCCCGCGCCGTCGCGGACGTCGCGGCGGACGCCGCCGGCGTGGCGGCGGACCGGAAGACGGTCTCGCCGGATCGATCTCCGACGAACTCGGACCGACCCCGGTTTCGGAAGTCGCCAGCGCGGTAGCCGATTTCGACGGGCCCTCTTCTGAGCCGGCGCCGACATTGGTTGAACCCGAGCCCGTTTCGCAGCCGCCGCAACCGCAATGGCAGCCCGCGGAACACGCCTCGCTCGAAACCGTCAGCAGCGCGCCGACGCCGACGCCTGAGGAAACCGCACAGGAGGCCGACCGGGCCGCCGCGCGGCGGCGTTCGACGGTGCGCGAAAAAGTCTCGTTCCTGACCAGCGCCCCGTCCGAGCCAGCACCGGCCGTCAGCCATAGCGAGGCGGAGCCGGCGGCAACGGCCCCTGCTCCCGTGCCCGCTGAGCCCGCGCCTGCCGCAACCAGTGAAGCCGCGCCGCGCAAGGCCGGCTGGTGGTCACGGCGTTTCGGCAGCGGCGAATAAGGACGACCTAATAAGGACGACCTAAGTTCAAACGGAAAAACCGCCCGGTAACGCCGGGCGGTTTTTTTGTTGCAGCAACGCGATCTTCAATAGAGCGTTTTCCAGCGAAGTGGATACCGGTTCGCGTTAAGAAAACGCGTCAAATCAAGAATCTGGAGCCCCGTTCCGATTCATCGGAACGGGGCTCTAGCGATCGTCAATCGGTCGAGAGCGCGGTCTCCATGTCGGTCGGATCGATCTGCTTGTTGAGATTGGCATGCAGCTTCTCCTGATCGAGTTCGCCCTCCCACCACGACACCACGACGCAGGCGACGCCATTGCCGCAGAGGTTGGTCAGCGCGCGGCACTCGCTCATGAACTTGTCGATGCCAAGCACGATGGCCATGCCGGGCACCAGCCGCGGATCGACCACCGCGAGCGTTGCCGCCAGCGTGATGAAGCCCGCGCCTGTTATGCCCGAGGCACCCTTCGAGGTCAGCATCGCCACCAACAGGATGGTGATCTGCTGGCCCATCGTGAGATCGAAACCGAGCGCCTGCGCAATGAACAGCGTCGCCAGCGTCATGTAGATGTTGGTGCCGTCGAGGTTGAACGAGTAACCGGTCGGCACCACCAGGCCGACGACCGACTTCGAGCAGCCGAGCCGCTCCAGCTTTTCCATCAGCGAAGGCAGCGCGCTCTCGGACGACGAGGTGCCGAGCACAATCAACAGCTCGTCCTTGATGTAGGACAGGAACTTGAAGATCGAGAAACCGACCGTGCGGGCGATGGTGCCGAGCACGATAAAGACGAACAGCGCCGCGGTGACATAGAAGGTCGCGATCAGCCCGACCAGGTTCACGATGGCGCCGGTGCCGAACTTGCCGATGGTATAGGCCATGGCGCCGAACGCGCCAATCGGCGCGGCCCTCATCACGATCGCGATCACGCCGAACACCGCATGCGCTGCGTCGTCGATGAAGGAACGCAGGCTATGGCCACGCTTGCCGAGCGCCATGACCGAAAAGCCGAACAGGATCGAAAACAGCAGCACCTGCAGGATTTCGCCCTGCGCGAAGGCGCCGACGACGGTGTCGGGAATGATGTGCAGGAAGAAATCGACCGACTTCTGGGCCTCGGCCTGCTTGGCAAAGCCGGCGACCTTGGCCGCGTCAGCCATCGCGCCGCCAAAGCCATGGCCCGGCTTGACCACATTGCCGATGAGTAGCCCGATCATCAGCGCAAAGGTCGAGACGATTTCGAAATAGATCAGCGCCTTGATGCCGATGCGGCCGACCTTCTTGGCGTCCTGGATATGGGCGATGCCCGACACCACGGTGCAGAAGATGATCGGCGCGATCACCATCTTGATCAGCTTGATGAAGCCGTCACCGAGCGCCTTGATCCAGTCGTTGGTCGCGAGCGCCGGCCACAGCCAGCCGGTCAGCGCGCCGAGCACGATGGCGATCAGCACCTGGACGTAGAGAATCTTGTACCAGGGCCTGCCTGCGCTCACCGGCGCTTCAGCCGCAATCGTTGCCGCCATGACGTCTACTCCCGTTCGACCTGCGGCGTTCTGCCACACCCCCGCCCGCTAGCACAGCCAAATTATTTCGGCCAGCGGAAATCGGTGGCGTTGCGCCGGTGTCCGAACGGGATCTGACAGCGGCGGTCGAATGGGCAGCGGAACAAAGGTACGAGCGTAGCGCCGAGCGCGTTCTTGATCAGCGACGCCGCGATGAACGGCGCTATGCCGACCAGCCATGCCTTTTCTACGCCGAGCTTGATGCCAAATGCCAGCCAGGCGAACCCGGCCGCGAGAATGATGACGTGGCCAAGTCCCATGGCGATGAAAAGCAGAGGTATTGACCGATCCCAGCCACGCTCGCTCAGCCATCCCGTGACGAAGGCCGCCGCCACGAAGCCGTAGAGATATCCGGCCGTGGGCCCGAGCAACGGCGCAAGACCTCCGACGGGGCCTGCGAATACCGGAAATCCGATTGCGCCTTCGGCGAGATAGGCCACGATGGTTGCGCTGCCGAGGCGCCAGCCATAGGCCGCCCCGATCATCAATACGACCAGCGTCTGCAGCGTCATCGGCACATAGAACAAAGGCAGATTGACCTTCGCCGACAGGGTCAGCAGCGCGGTTCCCAATGCAATCAGGATCACGCCGCGCATCAGACCGGATCGATCTACAGGATGCGGCCACAGTACGGCGGCGAGCGGAAAATGCGGTGCAGCGACAGGCTGAGATGTGTCGGACAAGATGGTTCCCCGATTCAAATGGCAGATATGGATGATGATGGTGGCTGACGCGCCCTACCCGAGCCAGCGCGCGATGCGGCTCACGGCTTCGCGCATCTCGTCGGAAGAGCGCGCATAGGAGAAGCGCACAAAGGCGCGCCCGTGAATCGGGTCGAAATCGACGCCCGGCGTGGCCGCGACGTGGGCCTTCTCCAGCATCCGGCTGGCGAATTCAAAGCTGTCGGACGTGAATTGCGAGACGTCGGCGTAGAGATAGAACGCGCCATCGGCCGGCAGGAAATTGGTCAGGCCGGCTTTCGGCAATCCATCGATCAGGATGCGGCGGTTCTTTTGATAGCCGCGCTTGATCGCTTCCATTTCCGCCGCCCCCTGGAACGCGGCCTCCGCTGCGATCTGCGACAGCGTCGGCACCGAGATCGACAGGTTCTGCTGCAACCGTTCGATCGGCCGCACCAGCGGCTCCGGCACCACCATCCAGCCGACGCGCCAGCCGGTCATGCAGAAATATTTCGAGAACGAATTGATCACCAAGGCCTGCGGCGACAACTCGGCGGCGGACACCGCCGGAAATGCGTAATCGAGGCCGTGATAGATCTCGTCCGATATGAAGCGAATGCCGGCGCTCTCGGCCGCCGCCATCAGGCTGGTGAGCGCCTCCCGCGACATCATGGTTCCCGTCGGATTGGCGGGACTGCCGACCAGCACGCCCTTGAGCGGCGTCTTGCGATGCGCGGCCAGCAACGCTTCGCCGGTCAGCGCGTGGCGCGTCTCGCTCGTGGTCTCGATCAGCACCGGCTCGCAGCCGAGCGCGGTGAGGATGTGCCGGTACGGCGGATAACCGGGCACGGTCACCGCCACGCGGTCGCCCGGTTCGAACATCGCAAGGAAGGCCAGGATGAAGCCGCCCGACGAGCCCGTGGTGACCACGATCCGCTCGGGATCAACGCTGCAGCCGTAAGTATCGCGGTAGTGCCGGGCGATGCGCGCCCGCAGCGAGGGAATGCCGAGCGCGGAGGTATAATCGATCCGGCCGTCGTCGAGCGCGAGACGCGCCGCCGCCAGCGCGGTCTTCGGAGCCGGCGCTGCCGGCTGGCCGACCTCCATGTGGATGACGTGGCCGCCGGCCGCCTCGATGCGGGCCGCCGCCGCCATCACGTCCATCACCATGAAAGGCGGAACATCGCTCCGGCTGGAAGCCGTTAGCAGGGTTTTGGCGTGGTCCGTAAGAGTCGATTCGAGCATCGCTATCTGCAATTTGATCTGATAACGCCGATTTCGAGTTCCGGCACCCGTTACCGCCCCAGACCGGCCGTATTCGGTGGCTCCTTATAGCCCTTTCAAGCCAAGTGGATACCGGTCCGCGGGAAGAAAAAAGCGTCAAAACAAGAGACTGGCGTTCGGTTCTGATTTAATCAGGGCTGCCCGGCCCGACCGCCGATTGCCGCCAGTTCCGCCGCCAACGCCCAATAGATCGCTTCATGCTGTTCCGCCTCGCGCACCGCAAAACGACGCTGAAACTGACCGCCCTCGCCACGGCGGCCGCGCTTGTCATGACGCCGACGCTCGCGGCGGCCCAGAACAAGGGCCCCCCGGTGCTGCGCGATACCGAGTCGGAGCAATTGCTGCGCGACTACACAAGGCCGATCCTGCGCGCCGCCGGCATGGAGAAGCAGAACATCCAGATGGTGATCATCAACGAAGGCGTCTTCAACGCTTTCGTCGCCGACGGCCGCCGCATCTTCGTCAACTATGGCGCGATGATGCAATCGGAGACGCCGAACCAGATCATCGGCGTGCTCGCGCACGAGACCGGCCATCTGGCCGGCGGTCACCTCGCAAAACTTCGCGAGCGGCTGGCGGAAGCGCAGACCCAGATGATCATCGCCATGCTGCTCGGCGCCGGCGCCATGGTGGCGGGCACGCGCGGTGGCGGCAGCAGCGGCCTGGCCAATGCCGGCGCCGCCGCGATGTCGGCACCCGCCGAGGTGATCAAGCGCACCCTGCTTTCCTATGTGCGGCAGCAGGAGGAAAATGCCGACAAGGCCGGGGTGAAATTCCTCAATGCCACCGGCCAGTCGGCCCGCGGCATGTACGAGACCTTCAAGCGCTTCTCCGACGAGAGCCTGTTCGCGGCGCGCGGCACCGACCCCTACGTGCAGTCGCACCCGATGCCGGCCGAGCGCGTCCGCGCCCTGGAAGAGCTCGCGCGTTCCAGCCCCTATTGGGACAAGAAGGACGACCCGGCCCTGCAAATGCGCCACGACATGGTGCGCGCCAAGATCTCCGGCTTCATGGAGCGGCAGGACACCGTGTTCCGGCGCTATCCGCTGTCCAACACCGGCGTGCCTGCGCGTTATGCGCGCGCCATCACCACCTATCTGCATGGCGACCTGCGCAGCGCGCTGGCCCAGATCGACGGGCTGATCCAGCTGCAACCGGCCAATGCCTATTTCTACGAACTCCGCGGCCAGGCTTTGCTGGAAGGCGGCAAGCCGGCCGAGGCCATCGCGCCGCTGCGCAAGGCCGCACAGCTTTCCAACAACGCTCCGCTCATCGAGATGTTACTTGGGCAGGCGCTGGTGGCGTCCGACAACAAGGCCTACACCGAAGAGGCGATCGCGATCCTGCGCTCGGCACTGGCGCGCGAGACCGAAGCCCCGATCGGCTACATGCAGCTCGCGATGGCCTATGGCCGCAAGGGCGACTACGCGCAGGCCGATTTGGCATCGGCCCAGGCCGCCTACCTGCGCGGCGACAACAAGACCGCGCGCGACCTTGCCTCGCGGGCCAAGACGCGGTTCGCGATCGGGACCCCGGGATGGGTCAAAGCTGACGATATTGTGAGCGCCAAGCCGCTTCCCGGCCAAAGAAGCAACTAGCGCCGCTACCGGAAATAAACTGAGTTGCACTACAATCGAACCTGAACACCCAGCGTATTCCAAGTGCCGGCCTTCATGAGAACGGCCCGGAACTCGCCACCCAAGGATTTACCGATGCCTTTGCTCCGCTACCTTGCTTCCGCCCTGCTTGCGATCGCCCTGTGCGGCGCGTCGCTGCCGGCTTCCGCGCAGAGCTTCTCCGATGTCCAGCGCAAAGACATCGAGACCATCGTCCGGGAGTACCTGATCGCCCATCCCGAGGTGCTGGAAGAGGCGATGGCCGAACTGACCAGGCGCCAGTCCGCCGCCGAAGCCGAGAAGCATCAGGCCGGCATCGCCAAGAATGCCAATGCGATCTTCAACTCGCCGCGCAACGTGACGCTCGGTAACAAGGACGGCGACGTCACCTTCGTCGAGTTCTTCGATTACAATTGCGGCTACTGCAAGCGCGCGATGCTCGACATGATGGAATTGATGAAGGGCGATCCCAAGCTGAAGGTCGTGCTCAAGGAATTCCCGGTGCTGAGCACAGGTTCAGTCGAAGCCGCCCAGGTCGGGGTCGCGGTGCGGATGCAGGATCCGACCGGAAAGAAATATCTCGACTTCCACCAGAAGCTGCTCACCGGCCGCGGCGCCGCCGACAAGGCCCGCGCGCTTGCGGTCGCCAAGGAAGCCGGCCTCGACATGGCCAGGCTCGAAAAGGATCTGGCAAGCCCCGAAATTCGCGCCACGCTCGAGGAGAACATGAAGCTCGCCGAAGCCATGGGCATGAATGGCACCCCGAGCTATGTGATCGGCAAGCAGGTCGTGATCGGCGCGGTCGGCGTCGAGACCCTCAAGGAAAAGATCGGCATCGCCCGCTGCGGCAAGGCGACCTGCTGAAGCCAGACGCCGGGTATCATTCGACGGACAAAATCCGGCTGCATCGCAGCCGGATTTTTTTTGCCCGCACGCTTGCTGCGACTGAACCGCGGCGACGCTGCCAGCCACTAAGAGGGCTCGAACCAACAGGACCCCCCGCATGAGCCTGGCGCCGCCAAACACCGCCTACGACCTCGAACTCCTCAAGACCGCGCCCGCCCGCGGGACCGATACCGATCACGGCTGGTGCTACGGCCTGCCGCCCGGAATTAGCGAGAGCCAATGGCCGCTCAGCCCATATGACGGCTTTCCGATGCAGCCCTGCTTCACGCTGAAGCTGCCCGCGCAGTATCGCACCAAAGGCGCGGACTATGTCGCGCTCACGATGTTCGCCGATCAACAGCATGACGAGCCGCGCGAAGTCGAAGCCGTGGCCGAATATCTGGCGTCAGAGGCTTCGGACCGTCCGGCCGATCCCGATCTGTTGCCGTTCTGGCTCTACAAGCAGAACCGGCACCGGATGGAATTCCGGATGAAGGACGAGATCGACCACAATTTCGCAGCGATCTGGCTGACGGAAGCCGAGTTCGCAGGACCGCTGTGTCAGCCCCCTCGCCTCGCCGGCAACGCGCTGCTGCACGCGAATCCGCCGCCGCCCTGGTTTGAGAGCGGTTCGGCGCGCGCGGTGTTCGATCTTCAGATCGGCCGCTATGACAACGTCGACGAAATCGTCAACAAGTACTGGTACCGGCTGTTCGGGCGCGTGCCCGAGATCGGCCACCACGCCTACGGCATTGCGCTCGCTGTGCGCGACGGCGATCCCAATGTCGGCCGTCCGCCGCGCGACAAGCTTTTGCACAAGGATGAACTCGGCGACTACATCGCGCCCTACAGCAAGGACGCCGAGCGGTTCGAACTGGAGCGGCTGTCGGGGCGCAATCATCTCGGCGGCACGATGTTTCCCTCCCAATGGACGCCGAAATACAGCGCGACCTATCTCGAAATCGAAGAACACTTTGGCGGCTTCAATTTCGGTGGCGGCAACGCTCAGCTCGATCTCGAAACGATGGAGTTCGACTGGGCCTGCGGTTAACAGCGTTTTCTAGCGAAAGCCTGCCCCGCACTTGATGCGGGGTGGGCAGCCGGTACGGGTCAAGAAAACGCGTCTTGCCAAGTTGAGTTTCAAATTCACCCCGCATTCATCAAACTAATCTGATGGAACCGCGATTGGACAGGAACATCGCACATCTCCTTTCGTTGTCGGTGCGGGCAATGCATCCACGTGAGGAGAATTCTATGTCTAATCGTTTTCTGATTTCTGCCGCCGTCGCGGCACTGATCGCCGGAACGGGCTTTGCAAATGCGCAGGGTACCGGCATGAGCAAAGAGTCGCCGTCGGCTGGTCCCGCGACCCAGCAGACCGCACCGTCACCGGGCGGAGCTGGCACGATGCAGCGCGATCCCGGCGGCGCTTCCGACATGAAGGGCGCAAAGGGCGCGGAGTCCAACGAGAAGATGCCGTCCAGCAAGAGCGCGCAGGACACCAAGTCGCCGGCGGGTGAGAAGTCGAAGAGCATGAGCTCCGAGACCGAAACCAAGGGCGGCAAGGACATGAAGGCCGAGGGCCGCGATAGCAAGAGCGGCATGGACAAGAGCGCAACCGACAGCAAGAGCGCGACCGACAGCAAGACCGGCACCGCCCAGACCAAGGGCGCGGCCGACACCAAGGCGCAGACCACGGGCAACGCCGCGACTTCGGCGACCGCAGCACCTCCGGCTGAAAAGCGCTCCCAGATCACGACCGCCATCAAGTCGGAGACGAGCATCAAGGAAACCACCAACGTCAACTTCAATATCTCAGTTGGCACGCGGGTTCCGAGTTCGGTCCAGTTCCATCCGCTTCCGCCCCGGATCGTCGAGATCTATCCGGAGTGGCGTGGCTATCAGGTGATCCTGGTTGGCGGCCGCTACGTCATCGTGCGCCCGCAAACGTATGAGATCGTCTACATCATTGAAGGCTAATCGCTTTCAAAGCAGGCGACATTTTGGGGGTGGGCACAATTGCCCACCCCTTTCGCGTCATGGAAGGCACCCTTTAACCTTGGTTAATGAGCGATTTCCGTAGGTTCCACAGGCCTTTTTACGAACCGGATGAGGCGCTTGAAGGGTGTTCAAAACCCCCATCAGGCTTCCCCTTGGCCGCGTTGTTACCTATAACCCCCCGCGACCGACCCGCCCCCTTTTGCTGGAATTCTGGATGGCCCAGGCCCCTGCCCCGACAATCCTTGTGCTCAACGGCCCGAACCTCAATTTGCTGGGGACGCGCGAGCCCGAGACCTATGGCCATGCCACCCTCGCCGATGTCGAGAAATTGTGCGCGGAGACGGCCACTCAATTCGGCCTCGTGGCCGATTGCCGGCAGTCCAACCGCGAAGGCGAGCTGATCGATTTCATCCACGAGGCCCGCGCCAAGAAAATGGTCGGCATCATCATCAATGCCGGCGGCTATTCCCACACCTCGATCGCGCTGCATGACGCGCTGGTCGGGGTGAAGATCCCGACCGTTGAAGTGCACATCAGCAATATCCACGCCCGCGAGAGTTTCCGGCACCATTCGTTCACGGCCAAAGCCGCCTTCGCATCGCTGTGCGGGTTCGGCATCGACGGCTACCGGCTCGCAATCAACGGCCTTGCCGCCAAAATCGGCGTCAAGGCAAAAGCCTGACATCAAGAGCCCGCATCAAAAGCCTGGCGCTTCAGCCGTCATCACCCAGAGAATTCCGGACCCCGCATATGGCGAGCAAGCCTGACACCAAATCAGCCGCAAATTTCAAGAGCGACGACAGTGCGCTGATCCGCGAGCTGGCGTTGCTGCTGGATGAAACCAGCCTCACCGAAATCGAGATCGAGCGCGCCGGCCTGCGGGTGCGCGTGGCGCGCAACATCACCGTCACAGCTTCGATGCCGGGCAATTACCAGCAGGCCCCGTCGGCGCACGCCGCACCGGCCGCGAACGTGACCCCGGCGGCGATCGCCGATCTGGCCAAGCATCCCGGCGCCGTCCCCTCGCCGATGGTCGGCACCGCCTATTCGGCGCCCGAACCCGGCGCCAAGCCGTTCATCGAGGTCGGCACCAAGGTGTCGGTGGGACAGACCCTGCTGATCATCGAAGCCATGAAGACGATGAACCAGATTCCATCGCCGCGCGCGGGCACCGTGACGCAGATTCTCGTCGAGGACGGCCAGCCGGTCGAATTCGGCGAGCCGCTGGTCATCATTGAATAGAATCCGTCAACGTCAGGCGCTGCGATGTTCGACAAGATCCTGATAGCCAATCGCGGGGAGATCGCGCTGCGCGTGCTGCGCGCGTGCAAGGAACTCGGCATCTCCACGGTCGCCGTGCATTCCACCGCCGACGCCGACGCGATGCATGTGCGGCTTGCCGACGAAAGCGTCTGCATCGGGCCGCCGCCGTCAAAGGACAGCTATCTCAACATCCCCTCGCTGCTCGCGGCCTGCGAGATCACCGGCGCCGATGCCGTGCATCCCGGCTACGGCTTCCTGTCCGAGAACGCCCGCTTCGCCGAGATTCTCGCCGAGCACAATCTGCATTTCATCGGCCCGAAGGCCGAGCACATCCGCCTGATGGGCGACAAGATCGAAGCCAAGAAGACCGCCAAGAAGCTCGGCATTCCCGTGGTGCCCGGCTCCGATGGCGCGGTCGGCCCCGAAGACGACGCGATGGCGATCGGCAAGGCGATCGGCTTTCCGGTGCTGGTGAAGGCCGCTGCCGGCGGCGGCGGACGCGGCATGAAAGTCGCGCACACCGCTGATGAGCTGTTGATGGCGCTCTCGACCGCCTCCAACGAGGCCAAATCCGCGTTCGGCGACGCTTCGGTCTATCTCGAGAAATACCTGACCAAGCCGCGCCACATCGAAATCCAGGTGCTGGGCGACGGCCGCGGCGGCGCCATCCATCTCGGCGAACGCGACTGTTCGCTGCAGCGCCGCCACCAGAAGGTCTGGGAAGAAGGCCCCTCACCGGTTCTCTCTGCCGCCGCGCGCGCCAAGATCGGCGCCACCTGCGCCAAGGCGATGCAGGACATGAAATATCTCGGTGTCGGCACCATCGAGTTTCTGTACGAGGACGGCGAGTTCTATTTCATCGAAATGAACACCCGCATCCAGGTCGAGCATCCCGTTACCGAAAGCATCACCGATATCGATCTCGTGCTGGAACAGATCCGCATCGCCGCCGGCGGCGACCTGCCGGTGACGCAGGACGAAGTCGCCATCATCGGCCACGCCATCGAATGCCGCATCAATGCGGAAAACCCGGAGACCTTTCGTCCCTCACCGGGAAAGATCACGCAATTCCATGCACCCGGCGGCCTCGGCGTCCGGATCGATTCCGCCGTCTATCAGGGTTACGTCATCCCGCCCTATTACGACTCGCTGGTCGGCAAGCTGATCGTTCACGGCAAGACCCGCGGCGAATGCCTGATGCGGCTGCGCCGCGCGCTGGACGAGATGGTGGTCGAAGGTATCGAGACCACCCTGCCGCTGTTCCGCGCCCTGGTCCGCGAGCCCGGCATCATCGACGGCGACTACCATATCCATTGGCTCGAGCAGTATCTCGCCGGCCAGGCGGCGAAGACCAAGACCTGAAGACCAAGACCTGAACACCAAGACCTCCTGAAAATCGCCGCCTGAAATGCCGGGCGGCGCATGGAACCGATCGGTTCCCTCGGGCGTTGAGCGGGTGTTGGGGTCTTATTTGCCAGGGCAGCCTGTATTCCGTTTGTTCATGACGCGAGATCATTGTGAAGGCTGATGCCACGCGCCGACGTGCGATTGGCCAAATCCTGCTGCTCGCGGCGGGATTTTCGGTGCTGGTGGCGATCAGCGCCTTATCGGTCATTCTTGTTCATGAGGCCCGGAAGGACAGCGGCAAGGTCGTGCACACGGTCGAGGTCGAGAACCAGCTTTCGACCTTGCTATTGCAGATCCGCCGCGCCGAAAGCTCGGCGCGCGGCTATCTCCTGACCTCAGAGCCGCGCTTCCTGACCGAGCATGAGTCCGCCACCGCGACCATCCTCCCCGATATCGACAAGCTGACCCGGCTGACTTCGGACAATCCGGTCCAGGCCGAAAACATCCGGCAGCTGCGGCCGCCGGTCGAAGCCCGGCTTGCCGAATTTGCCAGGGCCATCGCATTCGTCAAACGCAACGATCTCGCCGGCGGCATCGCGATGCTGCGTGAGGCCGGCGCCAGCGACTCCGTCCAAAAGATCGGCGCGCTCAGCAACGCGATGCGCGCCGAGGAGGACCGGCTGTTCGCCCTGCGCACCGCGACCGCGGACCGCACCCAGCAACTGGCGTCGGCAGTGACGGTGGCGGGTTCCGGCCTTGTGATCGCGCTCGCCGGCATCTCGATCTTCCTGGTGCGCCGCTCCTCGCGCGCCCGCGACGATGCCGAAACCCAATTGCGCGACAACTACATCAACCTCGAGACCACGGTCGACGAGCGCACCGCCGATCTGCGCGAGGCCAATGACGAGATCCAGCGCTTCGCCTATATCGTCAGCCACGATCTGCGCTCGCCGCTGGTGAACATCATGGGCTTTACCAGCGAACTCGAGGAACTGCGCGGCGACATCTTCAAGCGGATCGCGACCCTGGCGCGCGCGCAATCGGCCGCGCCGGCGACAGCTGATAACGCCACCGATAGCGCCGAGCCCGTCCTCGAAGGACCCGACAAGCAATTGTCGGAAGACTTCACCGAGGCGCTGGGCTTCATCAAATCCTCGATCGCCAAGATGGATCGGCTGATCTCGGCCATCCTCAACCTCACCCGCGAAGGCCGGCGCGAATTCGAACCGGTGCGGATCGAAACCCGCGAACTGATCGAGGGCATTGTCGCGACGGTGGCGCACCAGGCCGCTGAAGCCGAGGCGCAGATCCGGATCGAACCGCTGCCGAACATCGTCAGCGACCGTCTGGCGCTGGAGCAGATTTTCTCCAATCTGATCGAAAATGCACTGAAATACCTCAAGACCGGCGTTCCCGGCGATATCCAGGTGCGCGGCCGCACCAAACTCGGCTTTGCCATTTTCGAGATCACCGACAATGGGCGCGGTATTGACCCCAAAGATCATCAGCGCATTTTCGAGCTGTTCCGCCGCGCCGGAACCCAGGACAAACCCGGGCAAGGCATTGGTCTTGCGCACGTCCGCGCGCTGGTGCGGCGGCTCGGCGGAACCCTGTCGGTCGCCTCGGAACTTCACAACGGCAGCACATTCACGATTACACTGCCGATCAATTGGACCATTCGTAACCGGAACACACAGTCATGAGTAATCCAGTCACCATCATCATGATCGAGGACGATGAGGGCCATGCCCGCCTGATCGAGCGGAACATCCGCCGTTCCGGCGTCAACAACGAGATCATCCCGTTCACCAGCGGTACAGCCGCTCTGAAGTACCTGTTCGGCAACGATGGAACGGGCCTCGCTCACAAGGGCAACGCGCTATTGATCCTGCTCGATCTCAACCTGCCCGACGCGTCGGGCATCGATATCCTGAAGCAGGTCAAGGACAACAAATATCTCAAGGCGACCCCGGTCGTGGTGCTGACCACGACCGACGATTCCCATGAGATAAAGCGTTGCTACGACCTCGGTTGCAACGTGTACATCACCAAGCCGGTGAATTACGAAAGCTTCGCCAACGCCATTCGCCAGCTCGGCCTGTTCTTCTCCGTCATCCAGGTACCGCCAGCCGCCACATGACAACAGCCACGCCGACACTGCTGTATATCGATGATGACGCCGCATTGGCGCGGCTGGTCGATCGCGGCCTGACGCGGCTCGGCTTCAAGGTGGTGCATGCCGCCGATGGCCAGCAGGGCCTCGACCGCCTGGCGCAGGGCGGCATCGACGCCATCGCGCTCGACCAGTACATGCCCGGTCTCGACGGCCTCGAAACGCTGGAGCGGATTCTGGCAATCCCCGGTGCGCCGCCGGTGGTGTTCGTCACGGCCTCGCAGGATTCGGCGATTGCCGTCACCGCACTGAAGGCGGGCGCGGCGGACTATCTCGTCAAGGACGTGCAGGGCGAGTTCATTCCACTGCTCCAGGTCGCCGTTAACGGCGCGCTGCGGCAGGCGGAGATTCAAAGAGCCCGCGATGAGGCCGAGGCCGAAGTCCACGCCTCGCGCGACCGCTACGCGGCGCTGGCCGCCGAGCGCGAGGTGCTGCTGCGCGAAGTCAATCACCGCGTCGGCAACTCGCTGCAGATCATCGCCTCGCTGCTGCACCTGCAGGCCAATTCCGCTGTTCAGGACGACGTCAAGGCGGCGCTCACCAATGCGATGGGGCGCGTCGCCGCGGTCGCCCAGGTCCATCGCCGGCTCTACACCTCGCACGATCTGAAGAGCGTGCTCTTGAACCAGTATCTCGAGGCGCTGCTGGAAGACCTGCGGCGCTCGGCCGAGGGCAATCGGATGTCACGGCTGACGCTGAAGGCCGAGCCGATCGAGATCGACCCCGATCGTGCGGTGGCGATCGGCATCATCGTCAATGAGCTGATCATGAACGCCGTCAAATACGCCTACCCCGACGGCGCCGGCCCGATCCACGTCGAGCTCAAGCCTCTCGGCGACGAACTCCTGCTGTCGATCACCGACGACGGCGTCGGACTCAACGTCAAGGCCGATCCACGTTCTACCGGCATGGGACAGCGCATCGTCTCGGCCATGGCATCAAAGCTCGAAGCCGACGTCGCGCGCGATCCCGACCATGCCGGCACAAAGATCGTGCTGCGCTTTGCCCGCGTCAACAAGCCGGCGCCGCGGCCGAATGAAGCCGCGGCTGGGTAATATGCCCTGCGGAATTCTGAACCGCGACCTGCTAGAAGCGCGCACAGCTTAGGTCGGCGCAAGTCCGGCCTCGCGTATAATCGCTGCGTTCTCTTCGAATTCCTTCTTCTGGAAGCTCGCAAAGCCCTCCGGACTGGCGGACCCCCGGAGCTCCAAACCTTCCTTGGCGAGTGCCTGTTGCAGCGATTTGTCCCCTATCACCGTTTGGATCGCCGCGTGCAGCTTTGTCACGACGGCCACAGGGGTTTTCGCGGGTGCGAAGAGGCCAAACCATCCAACCGAATCCAATCCCTTGAGGCCAAGTTCGTTGGCTGCCGGAATATCCGGCATGACAGAGGAGCGCTCCGCGCTCGTTGCGCACAGCGCCACAAGTGCACCTGAGTTGACATGCGGCAGGATCGTAGGCGGCGTTCCGATGATCATCGGAATGTTGCCACCCAGAACGGCGGTAACGGTTTCAGCGCCGCCCTTGAAGGGAATATTGACAAGCTTGATCCCGGCGATTTTGGAGATCTGGACGGCCGGTATCTGGAAGCCGACGTTGGACGTACCGTAGAACACGCCATCACGCTCGCCTTTTGCTTTCGCCAGGAATTCCGCCCAGTTCTTCACGCCATACCCGGCTGATACGGCCACCAGACTCGAATTCGTTGTAACCTGGGAAATCGGCGCAAGCGCCGTCAGTGGATCATAAGATAATTTCAGCATCGTCGGCGCGATCACCTGGGAGACGTTCGCGCCGAGAAAAAGCGTATGTCCATCCGGTTCGGCGCGCAGGGCCTGCACGGCCGCGAGTGTCGAAGATGCGCCAGGAACGTTCTCGATCAGATGCTTGGCGCCCAATACTGCATCGAGGCGATGTGCAAATTGGCGCATCGTCAAATCGGCTGAGCCGCCCGGAGGGAATCCGACAAGAAAACGGATGATTTTCGTTGGGTATTGCTGCGCGCGTGAGGCGGTGGGCAATACGGCGGCTGCAGCGGTTGAAATCGAGCCTTGCAGGAAGCGGCGTCGGTTCATTTTCTTTCCTCCAGTCGTCCCGGCGGCCGAACTTCGTTTTTTTCCGGTATCCAGGCCGCGCCGCCGCTTTTTTCAAGGCATAGCACAGGCCACCGGCTCCCTGCTATTCTCCGGCCATGACATCGCGCGAGTCCGCCGTTTCCGAAATCACGCCCGAGGTGCTGCTGCGCGCCTATGCCTGCGGGATCTTCCCGATGGCCGAAAGCGCCGATGACCCCACCCTGTTCTGGGTCGAGCCGGAAATGCGCGGGGTGATCCCGCTCGACGGCTTTCGCATCGCCTCGCGGCTTGCGCGCACGGTGCGTTCTGACGCCTTCACCGTCACCGTCGACACCGCCTTCAAGGCGGTCATTGCCGGCTGCGCGGCGCCGCAGGCCGGGCGCGACGACACCTGGATCAACAAGCGGATCCGCGATCTCTATGTCGGACTGCACCAGATCGGGCACTGCCACAGCGTCGAGGTCTGGCAGAACGACGATCTGGTCGGCGGCCTATATGGCGTCAGCCTCGGCCGCGCCTTCTTCGGCGAGAGCATGTTCCACACCGCCAGAGACGCCTCGAAGGTGGCGCTGGTGCATCTGGTGGCGCGGCTGATCGCGGGAGGGTTTGAGCTGCTCGACACCCAATACGTCACGGAGCATTTAAAGAGCTTTGGCGCGGTCGAAATTTCCAGGCGCCGCTACCGCGCGATGCTCGACAGGGCGATTGCCGGCGAGCCTGCGGACTTTCTGAAGTTGCCGTCCGATGGACCGGTCGGCGGCGCCGACGCGCTGGCGATCATCGCGGCGCGCGGCTGAAGACCTGTCCCCATTGGCATTGTGACATCAGTCACAGCCCCTCCCCGCGACCTCTCTTATCCCTGTTTGCACGGCTGGTGGGAATGCTCCGCCTCCGACAACGACAGGGATCGCTCAGATGAGCAACGCGCCGCACGCGACACTGACGGGCGAGCCCGACGAAAACTCCGCCGCGAACCACGGCGCCGAACTGGCCGTTGCCAGCGCACCGCCGCCGCTCAGCTTCGTCATGCCGGCCCGGTTGCCGCCGCCACTGCCCAAGCGCCCGGCGCAGAACGTCATCGCGCGGCACTGGCGCGGCGAACTCTCGCTGCCGCGCTCCTACTGGATCAATTATGTGGTGCTGGGCACCAGCTTCGGGCTTGCGTCCAGCGTTCTGGGCGCTGCGATCAACCCACGCGTCGGCGAACAGCCGGTGCGCTGGCTGATCTCGCATGGCCTGACCTGGACCGCGATCATCCTGTTCACGATCTGGGGCGCGATCGGCGTCTGGCGCGCGGGGACCGCCTACCGACGCGCAGGAAAGCGCTTCTGGGGCACCGCCGCCAAGGCGACCATGGCGCTTGGCGCTCTCCACCTCGTTTACAGTGTCTACTACGTCGCGATTCCGCAGGGCCTCGGCATCTACGAGATCGCGGCCGGCGATGCGCGCCTCGCGTCACACCAGTTCAAGGTGCTGAACAATGGCGCCATGCTGGATTTCTCCGGAGGTATCTCGTTCGGCACGGCGAAAGAGTTCGAGACCATTCTGAAGGCGTTGGACAATGTGCGCACCGTGCGGCTGAACTCGAACGGTGGGCGCGTCGCGGAGGCGCAGAAGATCTCCGATCTGATCAAGGCGCGAGGCCTGTCGACCTACGTTACCCATCAATGCGCTTCCGCCTGCACCATCATGTTCCTCGGCGGCAAGCAGCGTTATCTGCACGCGAACGCACGGCTAGGCTTCCACCAGCCTTACTTCCGCGGCATGACCGCGAACGAACAGCGTATTTCGATTGCCCGCGAGCAGGCGCGCCTCGAGAAGTTCGGCCTCAGCGCCGCCTTCGCCGAACGCGCCAACAGCGCAGGTCCCTCGGGCATGTGGTTTCCCGAACAGAGCGAATTGCTGCGCGAGCGCGTGGTGACATCGATCTTCAACCCGCAGCCGCCGAAGCCGGTGGCAAGCGCGGCGCCGGCGCAATCTGCTCCCGCCTCGCGTACCCTGCCCGTGCTGCCGAAGACGCAGGCGGCCTATCAGGGGACGCCGCAATAAGCGAATTGCGGAGCCTGCCCGATCCCGGCTGAGAAGATTCGCCTTGGCGTATGTCTGCCGGCATCGACGAGAACCGATGCGCCGGGGACGCCGCCTAATTCCCGAACAATCCACCAAACAGCCCGCCGGGCCGTTGTTGTTGCTGCGGCGGCGGTGGCGGCGGTTGCTGCTGGAACTGCGGCTGCGGCGGCAACCCCGACGGCGGCGGACGCGGCGCGGCCTGCTTCGGCGCCGGCGGGCGCTTGGCGGCAGGCGGCGGCGGAGCCGGCTTCGGCAGTTCAGGCTGCGCGCTGACGATGGTCTGGTCGGGGACTTTGCAGTCGGTCAGCCAGATATCGTAGACCGGGTGCTCGACGCCGTGCAGGCCGGGGCTCGCGGCGTACATCCAGCCCGAGAAGATCCGCTTTACCTCGCCCTGCAGCGTGATCTCGTCGACCTCGACAAAGGCGTCGGTATTGGCGGCTTCCGTGGACGGGCGCGTGTAGCAGGCCGACGTCTTCACGCGCAGCGCGCCGAACTGCACCGTCTCGCCGATGTCCTCGTCGAAATTGATGATCCGGCCCGTGATCTTGTCGAGGCCGGAGAAGCTGGCCTTCTTGTTGGTAACCTTCGATGCCGGCGGCTCGGACACCACCTCATCCCCCGGCTGCAGGCTGGCGGAGGCCGGCGGGACGGGTCCTTTGGGCTGGCGCTGCCCCGGTGGCAAGCCCGGCTGCGCATTGGCCGCGGGCGGCGCGGCGCCCGGCGCACCCGGCTGCGGCGGCGCTACCGCGATCCCCGGCTGGGTATTCTGTGGAACGACGGTGGTGCCGGGCGGCGGAGCCAGGGGCTGGGTCTGCACGCTTCCGGGCGGCGGTACGCCCTGCCCCGGGGCGGGGCGGTTCGGCGTCGGCAGCAGCCGGCCGCGCGGCAATTCGGGCACTTCCTCGTCGTCGTCGAGTTGCTGCTGTTGCTGCTGGTTGCCACGCGGGATCGAGCCTGGCGGCCGCAGCGGCGGATCGGAAAAAATATTGCCGATCTGCGCGCGCGCGGGCGGCGCAAGCGAGATTGTCGAGGCGGCCACCAGGGCCGCAATACCAGTCAGGGCAATGGTTCGAAACATCTCGCGGCTTTAAAGGGCGAATCGGGCTCGCGACATAGTACAATCTATCCGCCGCTCGCGTGCCTACCGGTTAACACGCTGAATACGGCGGGGAAAGGGCGGTTACCCCCGCTCCGGGGACGGGCTTCGCCCGCTCCGGGGCCACTGGTCAGCCCCCGCCACAAATGAAATAGTCGGTTTCGATCAGCTTTCGCGCGGGTTGCCGTCGCGAAAACCATGAAAATCCGGGACAACCGGACGAGCCAGAGGAAACCCCAGACATGACCGATCGAATTCGCCTGGACGGCCGGGTCGCCGTCGTCACCGGTGCGGCCGGGGTCATCGGAACCGCCACCATCAAGCTATTGGCCGAGCGCGGGGCGCGCATTGTCGCCGTCGACCGCAAGGAGGCCGACCTCAAGGCCGCCATCAAGGACCTGCCGGCCTCCGCCGAGGCGCTCGCGATCGCCGCCGACGTCACCCAGGAGGACGAGGTCGCCGACTATGTTCGCGCCAGCGTCGACAAATTCGGCACCATCGACGCCTTCTACAACAACGCCGGTATCGAGGGCGACATCAAGCCGATCCCGCAATATTCGCTGGAGAGCTTTCGCCGCGTGCTCGACGTCAACGTGGTCGGCGTCTTCCTCGGTATGAAGCATGTGCTGCCGGTGATGCTCAAACAGAACAAGGGCAGCATCATCAACACCGCCTCGATCGCGGGCCTGATGGGATCGCCCTACATCGCCGTCTACAGCGCCAGCAAGCATGCGGTGATCGGGCTCACCAAGACCGCGGCCTGGGAATGCACGGGCACCGGCGTCCGCGTCAATTGCGTCTGTCCGGGCCTGATCGACAGCCGGATGCTGTCGACGATCTATCAGGGGCGCAATGGCGGCAATGCGCCGATGCCGATCGAAAAGATGGTTGACCGGATTCCGGCGCGGCGGCTCGGACACGCTTCCGAGGTCGCCTCCGTCGTGGCGTTCCTGGCGTCCGATGAAGCCAGCTACGTCACCGGCTCTTCCTACACCGTCGACGGCGGCCGGACGGCCGCCTAGAAACCCCGTCATTCCGGGGCGATGCAAAGCATCGAACCCGGAATCTCGAGATTCCGGGTTCACTCGCTTCGCGAGCGCCCCGGAATGACAACGCAAAACACCAGAGGTCTTCCCCCACATGCCCGTCGTTCTCGATCCCGATGCCGCCGCCGTCTACAAGGCTTTCCAGGAAGCCGGTCGCCCGCCCTATGAGTCGGGAACACCGACCCAGGCCCGTGCGATGTATCTGGCCGGCAGCGCCGCCTCCAGACCCGAACCACCGGAACTGGAATCGGCAAAACCGCTGTCGATCCCCGCCCCGCATGGCGCGATCCCGGCCCGCATCTACACGCCGAAGACGCTGCGAAAGACCGGCGGCCTCGCCCCCTGCCTGGTGTTTTATCACGGCGGCGGCTGGGTGATCGGCGATCTCGATTCCCACGACGTGGTCTGCCGCAAGCTCGCGCATGAGGGCGAGTTGATCGTGATTTCGATCGACTACCGCCTCGCCCCCGAACACAAATTCCCCGCCGCCGTCGACGACGCCGTCACGGCTGTGAAATGGGTCGCGGCCAACGCGAAAGACCTCGGCATCGACGCGGCGCGCGTCATGGTCGGCGGCGACTCGGCCGGCGGCAATCTCGCGGCCGTCGTTGCGCTCGCGGCGCGTGACGGCGATGGGCCAAAGCTCGCCGGCCAGGTGCTGATCTATCCCGCGACGGACTTTGCGATGAAGCATCCCTCGCATAGCGAGCCCGAGACCAGCATTCTGCTGACGCATTCCGTCATCAAATGGTTCTGCAACCACTACCTCAGCGGCCCCGCCGACATTGACAATTGGCAGGCTTCACCGGCGCGCGCGAAAACGCTGGCCGGATTGCCGCCGGCCTATCTGCTGACCGCCGGCGGCGATCCGCTGCGCGACGAAGGCGACGAATACGCCGCACGGTTGAAGGAAGCGGGCGTGCCCGTGACCTACAAGCACTTTCCCGGCCAGTTCCACGGCTTCTTCACCATGGGCAAGCTGCTGCCGCAGGCCAACGTCGCGGCAACCGATATCGCGCTCTGGCTGAAGGCGCTGAATTGACAAATTCGCCCGCGCGAAGGAATTGACGGCGACCATGCTCCTGTTCGGGATACCTGTCGACTTCATCCTGTTCGCGCTCACGCTGCTCGGCGTCGCGCTGTTTCATCACCACACCCTGCCCGTCGCGTTGACGGGGCTTGCGGCCATCATCCTCTACAAGCTGATCTTCACCGGCTTCAAATACGGCGCCGGCCTTGGTGGCCTCGGCCACCACATGGCGCATGAATGGGTGACGCTGGCCAATCTGTTCCTGCTGCTGATGGGATTTGCGCTGCTGTCGCGGCATTTCGAGGAAAGCCGGATTCCCCACGAGATGCCGGCGCTGCTGCCGGACGACTGGAAGGGCGGCGTCATCCTGCTGGTGCTGGTGTTCGTGCTGTCCAGTTTCCTCGACAATATCGCCGCGGCCCTGATCGGCGGCACCGTGGCGCGCAGTGTTTTTCAGGGCAAGGTCCATATCGGCTATCTCGCGGCCATCGTCGCGGCCTCGAACGCGGGAGGCGCCGGCAGCGTCGTCGGCGACACCACCACCACCATGATGTGGATCGCCGGGGTCAGTCCCCTCGCCGTCGTCGAGGCCTATATTGCCGCCATCGCCGCGATGCTGATCTTCGCCGTGCCGGCGTCGCTGCAGCAGCAGCGCTATTCGCCGATCGTCAAGAATCCACCGACCGGCCTGAAGGTCGACTCTGTCAGGGTGTTCATCGTCGCGGCCATTCTGGTGGCGGCGCTGGCCGCCAATATCACCGCGAATCTGAAATTCCCGGCCCTGCTCGACATCCTTCCCGTGCTCGGCATCGCCGTCTGGGTGGTGATCCTGCTCACAGCGGCGTTGCGCAAGCCGGACTGGTCGGTGATGCCCGAAACCTTCAAGGGCACGATCTTCCTGCTGGCGCTGGTGACGGCGGCCTCCATGATGCCGGTCGAGCAACTCCCCGCCGCCTCGTGGCCGACGGCGCTCGGGCTCGGCTTTGTCTCCGCGGTATTCGATAATATTCCGCTGACCGCGCTCGCGCTGAAACAGGGCGGTTATGATTGGGGCTATCTCGCCTACGCCGTCGGCTTCGGCGGATCGATGATCTGGTTCGGCTCGTCCGCAGGCGTCGCCCTGGCGAACATGTATCCGGAGGCAAAATCCGTCGGGCGATGGGTCACCCAGGGCTGGCCGATCGCGGTCGCCTATGTCGTTGGATTTTTCGTCATGCTTGCTGTGCTCGGCTGGCATCCCGACGCGCCGCATTAGCGGAGAGCGCAAGAACCAGCTGCCACGCCGCATCGCGCGCGATCCCTCGGGAATCGGGTGTCGGCGGCGTCTTCAATCTGCGAGACAATACTGCAACCGCGAACCCGCGCCTGTCGGTGAAGGCCTCGCTGTTGCAATGGAGTATCCAATGAATTCGGAAAACCAGGCAAAGCGAAATCCATTCGGCGTCATGGACGTCCCCGATCCCAACGACGCTGACGTGGCGCAGTTCGCCGGCAGCGCGACACTGGAAGGATCCGCGGATGATGTGAACGCGGCGAGCTGGGGCACGGCTGACGGCACCAGCCGGTCCGGCACAATCGAGGGCCATTGGTCGAGCCGCTGGAACGGCGGCGCCGATCCCACCATCGCCTGCGATTCCGCCGACGAATGGAAACAGGGGCAAGGCGAAGCGAGAATGGATTCCGGCGCACGCAAAGGATTGATCGATGCCAAGCGCCAAGGCCCGCAGCGGCTGGTCGGAAAGTACATCAACCTCACCAGCCCGGCGATCACTCGTCCCTGGATCGGCAGAATCGTGGACGACAAGCGGATCGACGGGCGCTTTCCGGAGGGACGCCTGGATTTCCGCAGATAGGGGCGTCTATTCCGCTCGCGCCGTGTGACGCCGCTGACGTGGCAGGCGCCGCCGGGTCACCCCGACGGAGCCAAATCCAATCTGCAAAGGTCAGTTTGACTTAGCGACCACCGCCGCCACCACCTCCGCCACCGCCACCGCCACCGCCGCCAGCATTCAACATGGCGTCGTTGTAGCGGGGATCGTTGTTTTTCATGTAGGCCGGGCTGCTGTCACGGCGACCGGCAGTCGGTCGCGCACGAGTGTACTCCTGGGGAGTGTAGCTGACTCCACAACCCCACTGCCCCGGTGCGCAATGCGTATCCAGGAAAATGAACGCGTTGGCACTGGTCGTTCCCATCGCACCCATTGCCAGGAACGCAACGGAAGCGGCCGCGAAGAGTCTCGATTTCACCGACATCTGAATCTCCATTGTCCGGTTTTTGCGAAACCGTCATGGCCCGCATGCCCTTTCGACGGCACGAGATGCAGGGCGGTTCAGTGCGAGGCTTTCAAAAATTTCTGCACGCCGGGATGAACCTGACGTCCGGTACGGCGACGCGCCCTTGTCGGGAGAGCGACAAGATCACCCCGCGCGTGCCGCCCGCCGCAGCGATTGCGGCGGCTGGCCGAAGGCGCGGATGAAGGCGCGGCGCATCCGTTCCGGATCGCGAAAGCCGGTGGTCTCGGCAACGCGTTCAATCGCCTCGCTGGACGACTGCACGCGCTGCCGCGCCACCTCGATCCGCAACCGCTCGACTGCCTTTGAGGGCGTGGTGCCGGTCTCGGCAATGAAAGCGCGGGTGAAATGCCGCGAACTCATGCCGGCCTGCTCTGCCATGTCCTCCACCGTGAGCGGCGCATCGAGATGTTCGCGCGCCCAGGCCAGCAACGGTCCGAACCGTCCGGTCGGCGACTTCAATTCCAGCAGCGACGAGAATTGCGACTGGCCGCCGCTGCGGCGGTGGTACAGCACGAGCTGCTTTGCGGAGCGCTGCGCGATCTCGTCGCCGTAATCCTCGACGACCATCGCGAGCGCCAGATCGATGCCCGCTGATATCCCAGCCGAGGTCCAGACATTGCCGTCGCGTGTGTAGATCCGATCGGCTTCCAGCTTCACTTTCGGATAGGCCGACACGAAGTGCCGCGTGCGCTGCCAATGCGTGGTGGCGCGGCGTCCGTCGAGCAGGCCGGCCTCCGCCAGAACGTAAGCGCCGGAGCAAACGCTGGCGACGCGGACGCCGCGCCTGGCCAACGCACGCACGAAAGCCAGCGTCTTCGGACAGATCGCCGCCGTTCGCACACCCTCGCCGCCCGCCACGATCAAGGTCGTGATCGCGCTGGAAGGTTTGAAGCCACGCGCCAGCATCTCGACGCCGGAGGTGCTGCGCACCGGACCCGCCGTCGCCGCCAAAGTCCTGATCGCAGGCGCCGCACCTGCGAAGCGCGCGGCGATTTCGAACACCGAAATCGGCCCCGCGGCATCGAGCAACTGAAAGTCCGGAAAGATCAGCACACCGATCATTTGAGGCGATGTCCTTAAATGAGGGAAATACGGCATTTCTGACAGGAGGCCACCATGTCAGGATGCACGGGTCAAGTGAAATCAGGGAGGTCCTCATGTCGGCGCCGCTTCAGATCGGTCTCGTGTTGTTTCCAAAGGTGACCCAGCTCGATTTCACAGGGCCGCTGCAGGTGTTCTCCAGCGTGCCGGGCGCACAGGTGCATCTGATCTGGAAGCGCATCGAGCCTGTGCCCAGCGACTCCGTCCTGACGATCACGCCGACGGTGACCTTTGCGGATTGCCCGCAACTCGACGTCATCTGCGTGCCCGGCGGTTTCGGCACCGACGACATGGTCAATGACGAGGAGATGCTGGCATTCCTGCGCAAGCAGGCCGAGGGCGCCAAATACATCACCTCGGTCTGCACGGGATCGCTGGTGCTGGGTGCGGCCGGCCTGCTGAAAGGATATCGCGCGGCGACGCATTGGACCGCGATGGATTTTCTCTCCGCGTTCGGTGCGACGCCGACCAGGACCCGCGTCTGCGTCGACCGCAACCGCGTCACCGGCGGCGGCGTCACCGCAGGGATCGATTTCGCGCTGACGCTGGTGTCGCTGCTGGTCGACCGGCGGACCGCGGAAGCAATCCAGCTCCGGCTCGAATATAACCCGGCCCCGCCGTTCAACTCAGGCTCGCCCGACACCGCGCCGCCGGAAATCCTCGCGCTGATGAAGGAGCGGATGGCGACGGCGCAGCTCCGCCGCGGCGAAATGATCGGCCGCGCCGCCGCAAGGATGACGTGACGGACGGCCGGAAAAATGATGCTCATCGGGGTTAATCGCTCGCCATTCACCCGCCGTGTGGCCATCACGCTCAGGGCTTACGGGATACCGTACGAGCAGCTACCAATCTCCGGCTTCAATGATCGCGCCGAGGTGCGAGCCTCCAATCCGCTCGGTCGCATCCCGGCGCTGGTGCTCGATGATGGCGACGTGCTGGTCGATAGCAATGCTATCGTCGACCATCTCGATGAGACCTTCGGTCGCGACCGCGCATTAACGCCCGCTGCGGGATCCGACCGACGGGCCGTCCTGAAGGTTGCGGCGATCATGATGGGCGCGTGCGACAAGGGACTTCAGGCCGCTTACGAGCGCAACCACCATCCTCCCGAGAAGCAACATCAACCTTGGTTCGACGATTGCGTGGCACAGATGACGAATGCACTGGCAGCGGTCGATGTCATGATCGTAGCAGACACGCCTTATTTGCTGCTCGGTCGTTTGACCCAAGCGGACGTGACGGCATTTGTAGCCGAACGGCTCGCGCGTGGCGTGGGAATCGATACGGACAAGGCAATGCCGCGCCTGCGCGCCTTGACCAGGAAGCTCGCGGACGAGTCACCTTTTCGAACGACCGAGCCCTGACGCCGCGGCCTCATCGCCTGCCAGCAGCCTCATTGAGCGGAAAGCTGGCTTCATCAGTCATGCAAAAAGAAAAAGGCCGCCTGGTTGCCCAGACGGCCTTTCCTTTCCTACGGCGGCGCCACATTGACGGGCGATTTCAGAACCTCTGCACCGGGGGCCTATCTCCCAGCCGTATCCTGATCGGGTGCCGCTGCTCATCGGGACAGTCGCGAACTGGAGCCCGAACCGTACGCGATGGTTTCCCATCTCCGTAAGATGGGTTCATTGAACGGCGAACGGGGCACGTGCGCAAGCACGCAGCAGCCGGTGTCCCCGCTGTTCCCGTTATTCACAGGAGAACGACGCATCCGCGCTCAAGACGCGCGCCATGCCGCACGGTCGTTCGCGCTCAAACATAACGGTGGATCAGCTGTCTATCAGCTTCCCGGAGTCCAGGGCTGGTAGTCGCCGGTCGCCTTCGGACGGCGGCCGCTCGCCAGCGTCGAGCCGGATGGACGGTAGGCCGCCGATGTGCCGGTCAGGTTCGGCTGGTGCGGCTTTTCCCACTCGCGCGGGGTGTACGTCTCTTCGGTCGGGGCGACATCGACGGTGTGATGCAGCCAGCCGTGCCATGACGGCGGCACCCTCGTGGCTTCGGCATAGCCGTTGTAGACCACCCAGCGCCGCTGGAAGCCGAGCGTCGGATCGATCTTGCCGCCCTTGGTGCGATAATAGGTGTTGCCCTGCTCGTCCTGGCCGACCAGTTCGCCGAAGCGCCACGTCCACAACTGGGTGCCGAAAGTCTGGCCGTTCCACCAGGTGAATATTTTGAGCAGAAACAGCTTCATGAGGGCTCGGCCGGTTCGAGAAGGCTGAGCCGGTGATGCCATCGGCGCGCCCGATTGTCCAGATGCGATGTCCGATTGCGGCGATATCTGTCCGGACCCCATTTGCGCCTGTTTTTGGCGTCGAATTGTCGCGGAATCATAACGACCTGTTCATCTGGGATGCAGTTCCGATCTGGCAGGTTAGGCGCTGCGCACGATCCGTGCGCTGGCTCGGGAACGCCTTTCTCCTGAAATGGTTAGGTCCGTATCCCGGAGATGGAGCCGACAATGATCAGTTTGAAAGTTTTATGTTCTGCCGCAGCGATCGCGGCACTCGTTGCACCGACCGTGCTGCCCAACCCAAGCTTCGCGCAAGCCCCGCCTAGCGCCGGGGGTGGTGGCGGAGGCGGTGGTGGTGGCGGCCGTGGCGGTGGCGGCGGAGCCGCAATCGGTGGTGGTGGTGGCGGCGGCGGCGGAGCGGCTATCGGTGGCGGCGGCGGTGGTTTCCGCGGTGGCGGCGGCGGAGCGGTGATTGGTGGCGGTGGCGGCGGCTTCCGCGGCGGTGGCGGTGCGCCCCCACCGATGGCAGGCGGCATTCGTGGTGGCGGCGGCGTCATCGGCGGCGGTGTGGCCCCCGGCCCGAGGTTTAGCGGCGGCGGCGGCGGCGTCTATCAGGGCGGCGGCTATCGCCATCGCCATCGCCACGGCGGTTTCTATCCCGGTTTCGCAGCCGGCGCCGTTATCGGCAGCGGGCTTGGCTATTACGGCAGCAGCTACGGCTATTACAACGATCCCTACTACTACGGCGACGAATATGCCGATGACGGCGTGGTGGCGGTGGTCCCCGGCGGCGACGATGTCGCTTACTGCAGGCAGCGCTACCGTTCCTATGATGTGCGGTCGAGAACCTATCTCGGCAATGACGGGCTGCGGCACCCCTGCCCGTAACGCTGGCCTGACGGCGTGAATTCCAAAGTGAACTCCGAGAGCGGCGCATTCCGGTGCGCCGCTCTTTTCATGCGCGCAATGCCACCGCGACGCCGCCGAGCGTGATCACCAGGGCTGCGACCTCGCGCAGGCCGAGCGGCTCATTCAGCATGGCCGCCGCCGCCACCACGCCGACCACCGGTACCAGCAGGGTGCCGATCGACGCGGTCGCCGCCGGCAGCCGCTCCAGCGCTGCGAACCAGCAGACGTAGCACAGGCAAAACTGGATCAGCGTCATTTGGAGCATAGACGCCCAGCCAATCAGTGAGAGCGCCGAAAGCTGCGGCTGCTCGATCACGAGCCCGACAATCGCCACTGGCAGGCAGCCGAGGGCGACCTGCCAGGCGGCCAGCGGCAACGGCGGCATCGACAGCGGAAAATGCTTGGTCAGCACGGTGCCGAGCGCGACGCACACCGCACCCGTCAGCGCGAACAATATGCCCGGCAGCTTTTCGAAGCTGGCCTCGACGCCGTTACCGCCGATCAGCACGGCAATACCGGCCAGCGCGACCAACAAGGAGAGCGCGCGCAGCAATGACAGCCGCTCGCCGAGGATCGGCCACGCCATGAAGGCCACCCAGACGGGAATCGAGATGCCCAGCACCGCCGCTTCGCTGGCACTAAGCCATAGAAGCGCAAGCCCCATGAAAGCGGTCCAGCCACCGATCGACAGCGTCGATACCAGCAACAGCCGCAGCCACATTCCCCTGGGAACGCGCAGCGTCTCCCGCCGCGCCAGCGCGATCAACGCGAGGGCTGCAGCACCGACGATGCCGCACAGGCCGCGCGACGATAGCGGCGGCCACTCCGTCAGCAAATGTTTCATGATCGGGAAGTTGAGGCCCCAGCCCACCGAAGCGATCGACAGGACGATGAGGCCGAGCGGCGACATTCGGGGACGACCCGCTGGGCGATGGATGGACACGGCGGGTTTAGATCCGGAACCGGGGACGCATTTGTTCTTGTTCTGACACAGACTACCGAATTCGCCTCTAGGCAAATCATATATGCACTCTATCATACAGACGGCTGGTCAACGTTCCGACTTAATCCTTGTCAGGGGTTTTGCGAGTCGCCGACTGCAGCCCGAGCAAAAGGAATCCTCGTGCCGCGCGTTCTCGTGGTCGATGACGACCCGATGGTTTGCGATGCCATCGAAGTTTGTCTGCAGCGCCAGGGTTTCGAGGTCACCATTGCCGATGGTGGTGAGGCCGGGATGCAGGCGCTCGAAGCGTCCGATTTCGACGTCATGCTGATCGACGTCTTCATGCCGAACATGCGCGGGTTTGAATCAATTCGGACGTTCCGCGCGCGCCGGCCCGAGGTTCCGATCGTTGCGATGTCGGGCTACGCCTTCGCCAATAGCGACCGGGCGCCCGATTTGCTGCGGTTGACCATCGAACTCGGCGCGGCATGTTGCCTGCGCAAGCCGTTCACGCCCAACGCGCTGTTGACCAGCGTCCGCGAATGCCTCACGAAACCGATACAGTCTGCGCACCACTCGAAAAGATGAAAATAAAAGCGTCAATGCTCCCGCAGCGTATCATCCTTGGAATCGGCCTCGCGATCCTCATCCTTATCGGTGCTGCCTCCATTGGTCTCGACCTGAAGTCGCGGGCCGATACGGCTGCCGTCGACCACGCCCTGGAAGTGCTGAAGAGGATCTCGGATATCCGGCCGCTGCTGCGCCGCGCCGAAAGTGCTGCGCGCGGCTTCGCGCTCACCGGCAACCCCGACTTCGTGAAGGAATATAACGAGTCCAGTGACGCAATCCTGCCGGCCTTCGATGACCTGATCAAGACCATCGAGGGCAATCCCGGCCAAACCCAGCTGCTCGAGGAAGCCAAGGCCCAGGTGGCCCGCCAGATTGTGACGGGCGGCGAATTGATCAGGCTCAAGAATGCGGGCGACCAGGCAAGAATCGCCGCGTTGCTGGCCAATGACGAAGACCGCAAGGCGACGGAGACGATCGGTGAAAATCTGGCAAAGACCGTCGCCGAAGAGCGAAGGCGTCTCACGCTCCGGCGTACCCAGTCCGAAGCCAACGGCGGCTTCCTGCTGGCGGTTGACCTTGCTTGCGTGCTGCTGATCCTGATCCTTGCGACCGTCCTTACGCGCTCGACCGGCAGGTCACGCCGTGAGTTGCAAGACTCGCTCACTGCAACCAAGGCCACCAACGAGGCGCTGGAGGCCGCGGTCGCGGAACGCACCGGGCACCTGGTCACGGCCCACGAGGAACTCCGGCATTCGACCGAAGTGATGCAGAGCACCTTTCACAGCATGGCCGAGGCGGTGCTTGTCATCGACACCAAGGGCCGCGTGCTGCTCTCCAACCCGGCTGCGGAAAAGATGCTGCGCTACCGTCCGGGCATGACCGTGGAACTGCTGCGGCAGCTGAGCACCGTCTTTCGTGCCGACGGCGTCACGCCGCTGCCCACCCGGGAGATGCCGGCGGCGCGTGCGTTGCGCGGCGAGGAGTTCGACGCCACCGAAATCGTGGTGCGGCCCAAGAGCGGCAACGCGCCGGTTCACCTCGTCATCAGCGGCCGGCCGCTGCGCGACGCATCGCGCGCCATCAGCGGCGCGGCGTTGCTCTATCATGACATCACCGCGACGCGCGAAATCGAGCGCAAGCTGCAGCAATCGCAAAAACTCGACGCCATCGGCAAACTGACCGGCGGCGTCGCCCACGATTTCAACAACATGCTGACCGTCATCACCGGCACCACCGAAAGGCTGGTCGGCGCACTCGAAGACCAGCCGGCGCTGAAAAAAACCGCCGAGCTGATCGACGTGGCAGCGGAACGCTGCATCGAGCTGATCCAGCATCTTTTGGCATTCGCGCGCCGGCAACCGCTTCAGCCGCGCAATATCGACGTCAACGGCACCGTCCTCGACATCGCCAAGCTGCTGCGCCCTACCCTCGGCGAACACATCGAGATCGACTCGATCCTCGAGCCGGAGATTGCGGCCGCGCATATCGATCCGTCGCAGCTGGCGAACTCGCTGCTCAACATGGCGATCAATGCCCGCGATGCGATGCCCGACGGCGGCAAGCTGTTGCTGGAGACCCGCAACGTCGTGCTCGACGAGGCCTATGCGCAGGCCAATCCCGACGTGCTGCCCGGCCCGTACGTGATGCTCGCGGTCAGCGACACCGGCACCGGCATGTCCAAGGAGATCCAGGACAAGGTGTTCGAGCCGTTCTTCACCACCAAGGAAGTCGGCAAGGGTACCGGCCTCGGCATGAGCATGGTCTACGGCTTCGTCAAGCAGTCCGGCGGCCACATCCGCATCTACAGCGAGGAAGGCCACGGCACCACGATCAAGCTGTATCTGCCGCCCGCCCGCAGCCAGGCGCCGGCGGCCGTGGTTGCGGCCGCGCCACTGGTCGGCGGCGCCGAAACCATCCTGGTGGTGGAGGACGATGATCTGGTGCGCAACTTCGTCACCACGCAGTTGCAGACCCTCGGCTACCAGACCCTCGATACCGCAGACGGTCCCTCGGCGCTGCAGGCCGTGAAAAACGGCCTGCCATTCGACCTGCTCTTCACCGACGTGATCCTGCCCAACGGCATGTCCGGCAGGCAGCTTGCCGACGAAGTCGTCAAACACCGGCCCGGTATAAGAGTGCTGTATACCTCTGGATATACCGACAACGCGATCGTGCACCAGGGGCGGCTCGACCCCGGCGTCTTGCTGCTGAGCAAGCCCTATCGCAAGTCGCAGCTGGCAAAAATGATCCGCCAGGCGCTGGATTAGAGCCTTATCGGTTCAGATTGAATCCGAACCGCGGACTCATTACCGCGTAGGAACGAATCGTACCATCTGGCACTTGAATCCCGGTTCTGTTCGGCGTGGCAACCATGAACTGAGAGGCGAAAATGTTCCTGATGGGGCTTGGCGCGCTGCTCGTTCTCGGCGGGATGTTGTACATGGCACGCACCGCTATTTGGCGGGGATCGCTCAGCGGCCCGGACTCCTCCCGGCCGGTTCGCGGCACTCTGGAGCCGCCACGGCGCAGCCTCCGATTCCTGGGCCTGGGAACGAACTGGCCGGGCATTCTCCTTATGGTGATCGGTGCAATTCTGTTGGTGTCGGGCTCGGGTTTCTAACCTTGCCACGGGTGCGCATGCAAACAATGAACAGCGCCGCGGCGTCAAAGTCGAACCGGTGAAGTGCGGATGGCAGTCCGTTCAAATGACCCAACGGCCCCGGAGCAATCCGGGGCCTTTTTTGTTCGATCAACGTTGGCTAGCTAGGGTCCAGACTCAATTGATTAAAGCCAGAATGCCACGGCGGCAACGAGGCACAGGGCTGAGAAGTAGTTCCGAGCGAGTTGTCGTAGCGCATTGCGATGCGCCTGAAGTCCTTGACCGACGATCCCGCTCTGCTTCTCGTCCTCGCAGCGGCGAGCCACCGATCATTTCGACCGCCATGGGGTCATCCGCGGTATCCAGCGCGGGACGGCGGCGCGGAACGCCTCGTACTCTCTTCCAAACGTCTGCTCGAGCGTGGGTTCTTCGTACGCCACGACGAAGGCGTGGAAGGCGAGCCAGAGCAGCGCGCCGTAGACGATGAGGCGCCAATCGCCCATCAGCACCGCTTGACCCAGGATGATGGCAACGACCGCGACGTATATGGGATTACGCACATAACGGTAGAGACCGGTCACCACGAGATTCCGGGTCGGCGCGATGGGCGCGGGGGTGCCGAGACCCTGCAGCGCGAAACGCGCAAATGCGTCAACGAGTCCAGGCACGCCTGCGAGAATCATTATCGCGCCGATGCCGCGCGTCAGCTCCAGACCAAGGAA
The DNA here is from genome assembly GCF_018130205.1 of Bradyrhizobium sp. AUGA SZCCT0222. Classification (NCBI taxonomy): domain Bacteria; kingdom Pseudomonadati; phylum Pseudomonadota; class Alphaproteobacteria; order Hyphomicrobiales; family Nitrobacteraceae; genus Bradyrhizobium; species Bradyrhizobium sp. AUGA SZCCT0222. The sequence goes on along the minus strand of NZ_JAFCLX010000021.1, from coordinate 31,310 downwards.
CGGCGGCCGGAGTTGCCAACCCGTGATCGACCATGGAACGAGCCCCGCCAGCATACATGGGGCGACCACGAAGAAAACCGCCGAGCCCAGGACGGCAATGGTTCGTTGCACAGCGGTTCCCGACACTCGCTGCGAGCTCATTCCAACCTCCCCTTCATGGTTTCCCGTCGTCATCCGGGTGCCGACACGCTCGCCAACCCGTTGAATCTCAACATGGCCAATTGGGTCTTAACCCTAGTGGGACTGAGCGGAGGGTACGGCATTCATCAGCAACACACCAAAAAGAAGGACCAGATAGAGCATCGAAAACACGAACAGCCGACGAGCGGGCCGCCTTTCCTTCCCGTCGTCGCTCCGACGTAATTGCCATGCGAGAAAAATCATGATCGCGCCAAGCATCGCTGCAGCCGCGCCATAGATGGCGCCCGCAAACCCCAGCGCCCAGGGTGTCAGCGAGATCGGAGCCAGAACAACGCTATAGAGAAGAATCTGGCGCTTTGTTTCGGCCTTGCCGGCTACGACCGGCAACATCGGCACCCCGGCTCTGGCATATTCTCCGGCAAGATTGAGCGACAATGCCCAGAAGTGGGGTGGCGTCCACAGGAAGATGATCAGGAACAGGATGAGCGGCTCGACCCCGACGCTTCCCGTGGCCGCAACCCAGCCGATCACCGGAGGGAGTGCGCCAGCCGCACCGCCAATGACGATGTTTTGCGGTGTTCGGCGTTTGAGCCAAATCGTGTAGACGACGACATAGAAGAAAATTGTGAAAGCCAGCAGCGCAGCCGCGGCCATGTTCAGCAAGGTGCCGAGGGCCAGAATGGCGCAGATTCCGAGCATCAATCCGAAAACCAATGCTTCCGGGCGTGATACACGGCCGCTCGGAATCGGACGCATGGCGGTACGCGCCATCACCGCATCGATGTCGGCGTCGTACCACATATTGAGCGCACCTGCGGCGCCCGCTCCGGCGGCTATGCAAACAAGAGCAACGGCACCGGCGAAGGGATCGATGTCGCCTGGCGCGACCATAAGACCAACCAGTGCGGTAAAGACGACCAGCGACATAACGCGCGGTTTCGTCAGCGCGACATAGTCCCCGATGCCGGCGTAGCTCCCGCGAAGGAGAATCGAACGATTGATTTGCATGAGATTAGTGCCTCCTCTTGCCGGCGACATGGGCGGCGTCTGCGTAGTAAAAACCGATGCGATCGTCCTGAAAGCTCCCTTTGCAAAACCAGCTCTGAAAAATTCACGAGCATACCGTTGTGCTGTCTAGCCCAGCGATTTGATGATTTCCCGATAGGCTGTTTCAGGAAACGCTTTCAGCGTGCGCGTCCGGATGTTGCCCTGCATGCCCAGCTGCATGCTGAAACGTGCCGCGACGGCGTCATCGGGAGCTTCGTAGATCGCGACGATGTCAAAGTCGCCCATGGTAAGAAAAAAGAATTTGAACTCGCCGCTCATATCCTTGAGCGCTTTCTTTGCTGCGTCCAGACGGTTTGGCGAGTCCTTCACCTTCAGGATGCCCTGCTCGGTCCAGCTTGCAAGCATGACATATGTGGTCATGGCCATCCTCCATTCGGCACGAGGCAGCAGCGCCTACGTCGCAGGCGCGAAGAACAGGACCCGGATGAGGTGCGTGTAGTCGGATTCGAACACCATGATCGCCACGAACACCAGCACCAACACCGGCGGCAGCAGGATGGCGTAGCTCAAGGCCAGCCGCTCCCAGGCCATGTGCATGAAGACGGCGACGATCAAGCCGGCCTTCAACACCATGAACAGCAGGATCAGCGACCATCTGAGATAGCCCTGGAAGTGAAAGTAGTCGACGAGATAGGAGCAGGCGCTGAGGACGAACAGCCATCCCCAGACCACGAGATAAAGCTTGATCGGGTGCTGCTGGCCCTCTGCATGCGTGGCTCCTGATGCGGGCACGTCATGCACATGCGCGTGCAGCGAAGGTTGCTGGGCTTCCAGATGTACCGCCACGTTTGTCATGCGCCGACCTCACCAAAGATAAAAGAAGGCAAAGATGAACACCCACACCAGATCGACGAAGTGCCAGTACAGGCCCATGATCTCGACGATCTCGTAGTGCCCCTTTCTGCTCGTGAAGAAGCCGCGCCTTTCGACGTCGAAGTCTCCCCGCCAGACCTTTCGCGCGATGGCGATCAGGAAAATCACGCCGAACGTCACGTGCGTGCCGTGGAAGCCGGTGATCATGAAGAAGCTCGAGCCGAACTGCGCGGCGCCCCAGGGGTTTTCCCAGGGCCGTACGCCCTCCATGATCAGCTTGGTCCATTCGAAGGCCTGCATTCCGACGAACGTTGCGCCAAGTGCCGCCGTGACCAGCATCAGGACTGCGGTTTTGACGCGATCGCGGCGGTAACCGAAATTGACGGCCATCGCCATGGTGCCGCTGCTGGAGATCAGGACGAAGGTCATGATGGCGATCAGGATGAGGGGTATATGGTGCCCCGCAATCTCAAGGGCGAATACCTCGCTCGGATTCGGCCACGGCACCGTCGTGGACATTCGCGCGGTCATGTAGGACAGCAAAAAACAGCTGAAGATAAAGGTGTCGCTCAGGAGGAAGATCCACATCATGGCCTTCCCCCAGGAGACATTCTTGAACGCACGCTGATCCGAAGACCAGTCGTCGGCAATGCTCCGCAGGCCGGCGGTCCGCGCGGGCGATTCTCCAGGGTTTGTCAGCACAGTTTCTGCCATCTGGTCTCTCCTAGGTGAGCAACCGGCGACAGATGTCGACGAAATCGTCCGTCCAGCCCGTCAGCAGACCAAGCAGGACCAGCCAGACCAACAGCAGGAAGTGCCAGTAGATCGTGCAGAGCTCCACGCTCAGGCGCACCTGGGCCATCTCGGCGCCGCGCCACACCCTGGCAGTCGCTCTGCCGAGCGCCACCAGACCGCCCATCAGGTGCAGCCCGTGCGCCGCGGTCATCATGTAGAAGAAGGAATTGGCTGGATTGGACGCGACGAAATAACCCGCTGCGCGCAGCTGTTGCCACGCCAGCAGTTGCCCAATCAGGAATGTAACCGCGGACGCGCCGCCTGCGCAGAGGCCGACGATCACGCCGTCCATGTTGTTCCGGTGCGCGGCCACATATGCCCAATGCAGCGCAATACTGCTCAGGACCAGGACGCCCGTGTTGAACCACAACAGCGAAGGCACGGGCATCGTGCGCCAGTCCGCCATGTTCATGCGCATCGAGTAAGCGCTGATGAAGAGTGCGAACAGCGAGCCGGCGACAGCGAGAAACACGCCCAGTCCGATCTTGGCTGCCGGCAAGGTGACTGCACCAGTGCCCGGGAAATCATCGATCGAACCTTCTTCCAGCCAGGGTTTGGCTGTCAGCCGTTGCTGCGAGAGCCACCATCCGACGATGACCGTTATCACCGCCATGAACAGGATGATGGCGCTCACGGCGCAGCTCCCTGAACGGCCGGCGTCGCCCGCGGCTGGTTCTGCGGAATGAAGTCCTGCGCGGCACCGGGCACGCTGTAGTCATACGCCCATCGGTAGACCACCGGGAGCTCCTTGCCCCAGTTGCCGTGCCCGGGCGGGGTTTCCGGCGTCTGCCACTCCAGTGTCGTCGCCCGCCATGGATTGCCACCCGAAGGCCTGCCCTTGAACAGGCTCCAGACAAGATTGAACAGGAACACCATCTGGGCGAAGCCCACGATCAAGGCCATGACGGTGATAAAGGCATTGAGCGTATGGGTCGATGACGGGATGAACGCCGCCTCGCCGATGTCGTGATACCGGCGCGGAACGCCGAGCAGTCCAATGTAATGCATGGGGAAGAAGATCAGATAGGCGCCGAGGAACGTCACCCAGAAATGAAACTTGCCCATCCAGTCATCCAGCATTCGCCCGGTGACCTTGGGGTACCAGTGATAGATCGCGCCCAGCACGACCATGATTGGCGCCACGCCCATCACCATATGGAAATGCGCGACGACGAACATGGTATCCGAAAGCGGAACGTCCACGACGACGTTGCCGAGGAAGAGGCCCGTGAGCCCGCCGTTCACGAACGTGATGATGAAACCGAGGGCGAACAGCATCGGGACGGTGAGATGAATGTCGCCGCGCCACAGGGTCAGCACCCAGTTGTAGACCTTGATGGCGGTCGGGATGGCGATGATGAGCGTCGTGGTGGCGAAGAAGAACCCGAATTTCGGGTGCATGCCGCTCACATACATGTGGTGCGCCCATACGACGAAGCTGAGAGCGCCGATTCCCACGATCGCCCAAACCATCATGCGATAGCCGAAGATGTTCTTTCGCGCGTGGGTAGAGATCAGATCGGAAACGATGCCGAAGGCCGGCAAGGCGACGATGTAGACTTCCGGATGGCCGAAGAACCAGAAAAGGTGCTGGAACAGGATCGGGCTGCCCCCGCCATACTTCATCTGCTGGCCCATCTCGACGAGTGCGGGCATGAAGAAGCTGGTTCCCAGCAGACGGTCGAACAGCATCATGACCGAGGCGACGAACAGCGCCGGGAAGGCCAGCAGCGCCATCACGGTGGCCGTAAAAATGCCCCACACCGTCAGGGGCATCCGCATCAGCGTCATGCCGCGTGTGCGCGCCTGCAGCACCGTCACCACATAATTCAACCCGCCCATGGTGAAGCCGATGATGAACAGGATCAGGGAGACCAGCATGAGAACGATGCCCCAATCCTGCCCGGGGGTACCGGAGAGAACCGCCTGCGGTGGGTAGAGCGTCCAGCCGGCGCCGGTGGGCCCGCCAGGCACGAAAAAGGTCGACGCCAACACCAGGACTGCGAGCAGGTAGATCCAGTAGCTCAGCATGTTCACGTAGGGAAAAACCATGTCCCGGGCGCCGACCATCAGCGGGATAAGGTAGTTGCCGAAACCTCCGAGGAACAATGCCGTGAGCAAATAGATCACCATGATCATGCCGTGCATGGTGATGAACTGGAGGTACTGGCTTGCATCGATAAAGGAAAACGTGCCGGGAAATCCCAGTTGCAGTCGCATCAGCCACGACAGCACCAGGGCCACCAGCCCGATTGCGGACGCCGTCAGCGAGTACTGGATGGCGATAACTTTGGCGTCCTGCGAAAAGACGTACTGCGTCCACCAGCTTCTGGGATGATAGAGCTCGACCTCCGGCACTTCGGCAGGCGGAGCGTCTGCGCGTGCGTCATATGGGACATCGACCATAGAAACCCTCCTTGGTCGTTTCCATCGGGGCGATGAGTTCACGCGCCCGATTGATCTTCGCAGCGGCGCCTTCCTACTTGCCGCCGGATTTGAACGTCGCCTTCGTCACGGCGTTTCGGCCTGACAATTCTGCAAACGTCTGCTGCTGCTCCAGCCAGGCGTGATATTCGCTTTCTTCCTGGACGATGACCTTGGCCCGCATCTGCGCGTGCGCTACGCCACACAACTCGGCGCAGAGCACATCAAACGTTCCGGTTCGGATCGGGGTCATCCAGAAATAGGTGACCATGCCAGGAACCATATCCATCTTGGCCCGGAACTCGGGCACATAGAAATTGTGCAGGACATCGAGGGAGCGGAGCAAAACCTTGACCGGCTTCCCGATCGGGAGGTGCAAGTCGCCGCTTTCGATCACGACGTCGTCTTGTCCATGCGGATCGTCGCGATTCAAGCCCATCGGATTTTCGGGACTGATGTTGCGGACATTGGTTGTGCCCATCCGGCCATCCTTCCCCGGGAGGCGGAAGCTCCATTGCCACTGCTGGCCCATGACCTCGATCTCGGTGGCATCAGCCGGAACCGTGACGAACTGGTGCCAGACAACCAGGCCCGGCGCCAACATGGCTCCGACGCCGACCGCAGTCCCGATGGTGAGCCACCATTCGAGCTTCTTGTTTTCGGGATTGTAGGCCGCCCGCCTTCCCTCCTTGTGATGAAAGCGGAAGACGCAATAGGCCATGAACGCGATCACCGCGAAGAACACCGCGCCGGTGATCCAGAAGGTGATGCTGATGGTGTGGTCGATGTAGCTCCAGTTGGTGGCGATCGGCGTCCACCACCACGGGCTGTAGATGTGAAACAGCACCGAGCCGACTGCGACCAGAAGCAGTATGAGTGCGACAGCCATCCTTCAGTCCTCCTTGCCATTCAAGGCAACGGAGACGGATTAAGGGCGCAGCTCGCACTATCACGATGGCCGACTTCACATGCGCCATCGCAGTGTGTCTTGCCTCGCCCATTTGACCGGTCGCGACATCCAAACGTGGCACGGAGCACACGTTACGACCGCTAACCATCGGATCCGGGGCGTCAGAGAGTAAGATGGTACGCGTCCAGCCGCGCGTCAATAGATGATAGAGGACTACCTCGTCGGAGCGCCAGACTGATGCCGCAAGCAGCGCGTGTCAGCCGGCACAGTCGTTCGATGATGACGCAACGCACCAAATGACTAAGCCAATGACTGCGAACGTGCACACTTCACCGAACCGTGAGCGCTGCCTGATCCCAATCGCGTTAATCTGGCGCTGCAGGTCGCGACAAGTTTCGTCCGGCTAAGCTCCTCTTCGTTGACCTCGGGTTTGCCGTACTCGGCTCGATCGCGTTTCTCGCACATAGCGACGAACACGCGTGCTTGGAAACTCGCGTCGTTTACGCCGCGACTTTCAGCACGGGAGGTGCGTCGATGGCCACTCTGTATTCCGACAACATCGCAAGAGTTGGACGCCACGTATTCGGGGACGCGGCCACATATCCGATTCGCAAAATCGGACTGTCCGACCTGCACGAGGCGCTGCGCCTGGGCTGGGAAGACTTCAAGGCAATGCCAAGCCACGCGGTCGTCGTGTGCGTGATCTATCCCGTGCTCGGTCTTGCGCTGTTCAGGATGGTGCTTGGCTATTCGGTACTGCCTCTGCTGTTTCCGCTGGCGGCCGGGTTTGCCCTGCTTGGACCGTTTGCCGCGATTGGTCTGTACGAGCTCAGCCGCCGCCGCGAGCGCGGCGAGGAAGTCGACGTATCGAAAGCCCTTCACGTGCTGCGCGCGCCGGCTTTCGGCGCCATGATCGAACTCGGCATTCTCCTGCTCGTCCTGTTCGGGGCCTGGATCGGGGTCGCGAACGCCATCTACGTTTCAATCTTCGGCCACGCTCCGGCGGCGAGCATCCCTGACTTCGCAACGCGCGTGCTGACGACGCCGGAAGGATGGTCGCTCATCATCGTTGGTTGCGGCGTCGGTTTTCTGTTCGCGGTCGTGGCCCTGTGCGTCAGTGTCGTATCGTTTCCGCTGATGCTTGACCGGCATGCGACTGCGATAGACGCGATCCGGACGTCGATCTGGGCCGTGATGAAGAATCCGGTTCCAATGGCCGCGTGGGGGCTGATTGTCGCGGCGCTGCTGCTGATCGGTTCGCTGCCGCTGTTCGTTGGGCTGGCCGTCGTTCTGCCGTTGCTCGGTCATGCCACCTGGCATCTGTACCGGAAAGTGGTGGAGCCGGATCCCAATCCTCCACAGGAGGAAGAACCCCACCTGCGCAAGGGACACCGCTACGCCGCGGATTTCCCGGCCAATCTCTTCCCGTGGAGCCGTGAGAAGTGAGAGCAAGTGAAGCTGCCGTACGCCACATAAGCGATGGAGGGCGGAGCGGGCTAGACCACGCGGGCAAACGCAGGCGACCTCGATCTGGTCGTCCGTGAAGAACGCAGATCTGACGTTGCACTAACCCGAACACCGGGGAACGGTGCGGCCAAGAACAGGCAAGACGGCGGCACGCTCGCCGTCTGCCTGCAGCGCATACAGCGCCCTCGCGAAGTTGACGACCTGATGGGCCATCACATCGAGATTGCGCGCGACATCGGCATCGAGGCACATCTCCCCGTCGAACACCTTGTTCCCCGTATTGATCATGACACCGAGCGGCGTGTTCCAGCCGCGCAGGGAATGAACCACGGATCGCAACGCCGAGAGCGTTGCGCCGGCCGCCTGCCAGCCGCCTGCACAGGCGATGGTGCCGACGGAGCGCTGGTCGAAATAGACGCGCGCATCGCTCTTCATGTCCTCGGTGTAGTCGAGCGCATTCTTGATGAGGCCGGAGATGCCGCCGTGATAGGCGGGTGCCGCCAGAACGATGCCGTCGGCGTCCCGCAGCGACTTGACGAACTCGGTGGCGCGTTCATCCCGCACTTCATCCGACGGATTGTAGAGCGGGAACGACAGGGACGGCCCGTCGAACATGCGAACGCGCGCGCCGGCCCGAGCCGCGACCTTGAGCGCAAAGCGCGCGGCCAATTCCGACGATGAGTTCGACCGGTGCGTGCCGCCGATCCCGACGATCAGGGGCGCGCGCGGTTCTTGGAATTGAGCGTTCATCTGCCGACCGAACGTCTCAGGTGCCGGGAGGCGGCAGGAAATCGACTTCGTGCAAGGCCGCGAGCCGCACGACCTCCACCGGATCCGGCACGTTGTGGATCGCCTTGAACAGCTCGAACAGCTTGCGGGTCGGGGACACCCAGAACAGGCACTTCACCGTCTGGCCAGACTTGTTGAAGATGCCGTGCGGAATGCCCTGCGGCATGCGGGCGAGATCGCCGGGGTTGGCCCGGCTGTCCTTGCCATCGAGCCAGAAGTCGAGCGTGCCTTCCAGCATATAGACGAATTCGTCCTGGGTCGGATGCACATGCGGCGGCACGAACGTGTCCGGCGGAAACGTCGCGTGCCAAGACAGCGAGTTCTCCGACAGTTGCTTGGGCACGTAGGTCTGCCCGAGGATGTTCCAGGTGATGTCCTGCACACCGGATGCAGCGGTGGTGATGCCGGGCGTCATGATCATGGTAGCGGTCCTTTGCGGTTGGCGCTGTTATTCGGCGGCGACGGAAAGCCCGGCGCCTACCAGGTGGCGCCGCTCTTTCAGCATCGGGATGACCTCGTTGGCGAGGCCGGTGATCGTGCGGACGACCTTCCAGTGCGGCATGTTTCCGCGATGGATCTGGAAGATGATGCGGCTGGTCTGGGCCTCTTCCGCCCATTTCTCGATCGAATCGGCCACCGTCTTCGCGGTGCCGGCGACGACGCGAAACTGCTGCCGAATCTGCGTCCAGTCGAACGCGCCGCCGTGGCTGGACGGCAGCATGCGTCCGTTACGCTTCTGGAACTCCTCCATGGACAGATACCCGGGCGCATCGATGAAGCGGCCGGCACGCGTCAGCGTCGTAAAGAAGTAACGCACATGCGGCTCCATCTCGGCCAGCGCGCTCTCGTCATCGTCGCCGATGTAGCACATGCAGACGATCGGCACCTGCTCCGGCCGGATCGTATGGCCGTAATGCGCGGCGCGCTCCTTCAGCGTCTTCTGCGCCGCCAGTTGCGACGCGATCGGACTGAAGGTCGACGAATAACCGAAACCCATTTCGGCCGCGAGCTCGATCGTGCCGGGGCTGCCCGAGCCGACCAGATAGACCGGCGGATGCGGCTGCCGATAGGGGCGCGGCCAAATGTTGAGGTAGCGATAGTTGTAGAACTGCCCGGAGTGACGGACGGGACCATCCTGCGTCCACGCCTTCATGATGACTTCGAGCGCCTCGCGCTGACGTTCGCGCGCCGTCACTGGATTGACGTTGCTCGCCCAGTATTCCATCGGCGTGCCCAGCGGGAATGCGAATTCCATGCGGCCGCCGGACATGACGTCGAGCATCGCATAGGATTCGGCGAGGCGATGCGGGTGGTCGAGGCCGGGCGGCGTGCCCATCACGCAGATCTTGCCCCTGGTCTGCGGGATCAATGCGCCTGCCAGAATGCCCGGCACCGGCATCAGGCTGTAGGGCGTGTTGTGGTGCTCGTTGATACAGACGCCGTCGAAGCCAAGCTTGTCGGCCAGAACCAGTTCTGACAGGTAGCGCTCGTAGTAGGCATGCCCCTTCTTGGGATCGAAGTGCTTGTTCGGAAAATCGACCCACAGCGACTCGTATTCGTCGATGTTCTCGGGCAGGTCGTAATACGGCATGAAATGCCAGGCGAGGAATTCGGTATTCGGGAGAATGGGCATGAGGTCCCTCTTCAGTTGCCGGGGTCGTGAGCGACAGGCGGATTGTCCATCAGGCGCCGATCGGCGCGGCGGTAGTCGCCGCCTCCGACGCTTCGTGCGCGCCGAATCTTGCGCGGGACATTCCGGGCGCGATCATGAGCCACGGGATGACGGCGAATACCGCCTGGAGGCCAATGACTTCGACGCCTTCCCGGTGATGGACGCAGCAGCTTTCGCTGCACCCGGCTCTGCCTTCAGAAATGTCAGAACGATATCTGCGGCGGCGTCCTGCTCATCGAGCGGCAGATGGCCGACGCCCTTCATAACCTCGAGCCTGGCGTTCGGCAGCAGACTCAACCAGACATTTGCCTGTGCGAGCGGCTTGACGCGATCGCCCTCGCCCCACAGCAGCAGCGTGCTGGACGTGATCCTGTGCAACCACAGTCCGAGCTTGGCATTGCCGGGCCGTTCCCATGTCAGGCGGGCCGACGACGTGGTCTCACGGTAGCGCAACGTCATGAATTCGAGGTCGTGCCCCTCCGGCATGAACGGTGTCAGCACCGCAGGGTCCGCGACGAGATAGCCGGCGAGATCCTTGGGCGGGACGCTGAACAGATCCGTCGACGGCAAATCCTTGGCGATGAGACCGCCGGGCGAGACCAGCACCAGCCGTGCAATCCGTCGAGGTTGCATGATCGCTATTTCTGACGCGATCCAGCCGCCGAGCGACGAACCAACCAGATTGATCTGCTCGAGGCCGAGTGCATCGAACAGATCGAGATAGTGCAGGACATAATCCTGGATCGACTCGATGCGGCTGTCGTCGGCCGACTCGCCGAAGCCGGGGTGATATGGAAGGATGACCCGGTGGGTCTTGATCCATTGCCGCGCGAAGCCGAAGCCGGTGAACGTGCCGGAGCCGTGAAGATAGACCATCGGCTCGCCGATTCCAGCGCTGTAGACCACCGTTGTGATGCCGTTGATGTCGATTTCCTGCCGCTGAAATCCCTCGAGCGCCTGTTTCGTCCGGTCAAGTACCGATGCCATTGAACCCTCGATCCGCCTGAGCCGTGGATGCGCGAAGGCTAAGGGCGGATGTCGAGGGCGTCACCTATCGAAAGATAGCGAATGCCATTTCTGACGTTGCGGCGTGATTTCCACGTTCCCAGCAGGTGTTGCAGAGCGTCGGGACGGGCCTGATGGCATCGATCTTGCAGCGCGCCAACAACCCGTGGGTGGAAGCAATGACCGACTATATCGTTGAGGATATTTGGGAATTCCAGACGCCTCCAACATCGGGCCGCGCGTCGCACATTCCGGAATATTCCTCTGCGCACGCCCTGCGCATGAAATCGGCTCCGGTTCGATCATCCTTCAGGTTAAAGGACGCAACGCTTTCGCCTTTGACAATGATCAACGCGCCGTCGGGCTATGGAAAGTCCATGCTGTTGCGCCAATGGGCGGCGGAGCTGGCAGACGCCGGCTCCCCGCCACTCGCCATCGTGATCGACCAGGAAGGTGCGTCCTTGCCCCAGGGCACCGCACACCGGCCTGCGATCACCCGGCTGAGCGATCACAACGCGCTGATCCCGTTCATCCGCAACTGGCTCGACACCCGCGCCCGCGGCGTCGTAATGATCGACGACGGTCACTTGCTGTCCGATGCGATGGCGCGTGAGATCTGCGCCCTCTTCCTCACCATCGACCTCCACGACCATGCACTGGTGTTCGCGACACGTCGCCATGGCATGATTCCGCTCGCGCGCGCACGCGTGCTGCGGCTGGTTCGCGATATCGACGCCCGCGAATTGAGGTTGACGCGCGACGACCTGCAGGCCCATGCACACCATGCATTTCGGCTGACGCTGGATGTCCATGCCGCATCCGAACTCCTGCAGGCCACGGGTGGCTGGCCGGTGGCGGTCGACATCTATCTGCGCCGCGCCGAGCAGATCGGACCCGCCGCCATGCTGCGCGAATTGCAGCGCGGTTCGCGCCTGATGGACGACTTCTTTGCCGAAGAAATCATGCAGCCGCTCCCGATGCAGCTCCAGGACTTTCTCGTCGACTCGTCCGTGCTCGGCACACTGACGGCGGATGCCTGCAACGCGGCGCTGGGGATCGACGACGGCGGCGAACGGCTCGATGAGGCTGTGCGCGCCGGCCTGTTCATTGAAGCCATGGACGGCTGCAAACGGGATTTCCGGCTGCTACCCCTGTTTTCGGAGTTTCTCCGTTCGCAACTGCGCCGGCGCGGACGTGCGAGGCACGACGCCATCGCGCTCGACGGCGCCGCCTGGTTCGAGCGCAACGAGCGATTGCCGGAGGCGTTCGACTGCGCGGTGCGGGCCCAGGACTGGAACAGGGCGGCCACTCTCCTGGATATTTTCGGCATCCGCGGATCGCTGGCCAGACGGGGCGAACTCGTCACTGAGATGGCGCTGGAACTGCCCCGGGACGTGCTACGACGGCACCCGCGCGCCGCGATCTTCGCCGCGCGAGGCGCCAGCGCGGGATGGCGTTTTGGATTGGTCGAGAACTTCCTGCAACTGGCCGATGAGGCGCCGCCGCGAGACGGAGCGGGCGAAGTCGAAAGCCTCGTCATGCACGGCCGGATGCTGGCTGCGCAATACGCGGACGACCAGATCGCCGCGGGACGCAAGTGCCTCGATCTGCTCGAGCGCATCGATACGTTCGATCATTTCACGCGCGGCACCATCTTCGGCTCGTTGCTCTATGCAAGACGCGAGCAGTTCGATTTCACCGATGCGATCGAACTGGAATTGTCGGCCGTACGCGAGTTCAATCTCGGCGAACGCCGACTCGGAATGGTCTGGCACCTGTCGGTGGTCGGCCCGACGCATGCCATGCGTGGCGATCTGAGCACCGCCACGCGACGCCTCGAAGAGGCCTCGACAATCGCCGCAGGGCTGATCGATACGGATTGGATTGCATCGGTCCCCGCCTTGCTGAAGGCCGAGATCTGCTATGAGCGCAATCATCTCGTCGAAGCCCGGGCCTTGATTGATCTGCATCGTTCAGCGCCGCTGGTTGGCATCATCGACCAGTATGTCGCGGGCTACGTCACCGGCTCGCGGTTGCTTTGGCTCGACGGCGATGTCGCGGCTGCGCATCGCCGCCTCGACGACGGCATGGCGCTTGCGGAAAGTCGCTCGCTGGAGCGCCTGCGCCAAGCCATGATCGGCGAACGCATCAGACTGTTGCTTTCTGCCGGGCAGCAACAGCGCGCGCTCGGGTTGGGACGGCAGGAAAACCTGCTGGGCGCATCCGCCGCCGTTGCGCCCAGCGCGCACTGCACGACACGCGACGAGATGCGCGCGATAGCTTGGTTCCGTCTTGCGCTGGCGCGCGGCGAATTCAGTCAGGCCATCGACGCCGGACAGGTCTGGAAGCGGTTTACGGCCAAGGCCGGCGCCATGCAGTCAGCCATGCGCTGGGAAATCCTGCTCGCCCAGGGCTACGCCGCGCAGGGCCAGACCGCCCGCGCACAACGCGAACCGCGCAGCGCGCTCGATCTGGCCGTGACGGGCGGCTATGTCCGCAGTTTTCTCGACGAAGGCGATCACATCCGTCGCTTGCTGCAGGAGCAACTGAAGGCATCCGCCATCCACACCAGCGCGACCGACGACTTCGTTGCGGGATTGCTGCAGGCAGGGGAACAAGGTCGCGCCGACCTGGCTCCCGCGGCCGGGACGACGACCAGCACTCCGCGAGGCGGTATCGAGCCGCTGACGAAAGCCCAGATCACCATCCTGCAGATGGCCAGCGCCGGGCTGCAAAATCGCGAGATTGCCCAGCGTATCGGTATGACGGAAGGCTCCGTCAAATGGTACATGCAGCAGATCTTCAACAAGATCGGCGTTCGCAAGCGGGCGGGAGCGCTGGACCGAGCCAAGGCACTTGGACTGGCCTGACTCAACCCTCATGGTGGAGAGCGCGGCAACGCTGCGTCTCGAACCACGAGGCCCCCGACGATAGGGCCACCCTTTACATCTGAAAACGTGGCGCGATTCCTCCTCACGACCGCGTCGCCAGCACCACGCCCGCCAGCGTGAACAGCAGCGCCACGATCTGGACCGGGCCCAGCGGCTCGCCCAGGGCTGCGGCCGAGGCCACCACGCCGATCACCGGCACCGCCATGGTGCCGATCGCGGCGACCGAGGCCGGCAGCCGCGACAGCGCGGCAAACCAGCTGACATAGGCGATGCAGAACTGGATCACGGTGGAATAGATCAGCAGCCACCAGCCGATCTGGCTGACCTTGCCCAGATCCGTGGTCTCGATCGCGAGGCCGACGATGGCGACCGGAAAACAGCCGAGCCCGATCTGCCAGGCGGCGGCCGGGATCGGCGGCATGTCGAGCGGCAGTTTCTTGGCCAGCACCGTGCCGAGCGCAAAGCCCATCGAGCCGGCCAGCGCCATCAATATCCCCGGCAGTTTGGCCGCGGACGCCGTCACCCCATTGCCGCCCATGATGGCCGCTAAGCCTGCGAACGCCATCACAAGCGAGACCGTGCGCAGTAAAGTCGGCCGCTCGCCCAGCACCGGCCAGGCCAAGAGCGAAGCCCAGACCGGCATGGTGTAGGCGATCAGCGCGGTTTCGCTGGCTGGCAGCCACAGCAGCGCCAGCCCCATCAGTACCATCCAGCCTGTGACGTTGAGCAGCGCCGCCAGCATCAGCCGCGGCCACAGCGCCCGGTCGACCCGCAGAGTCTGCCCCCGCAGCAGCGCCAGCGCCGCCAGCAGCAAGGCGCCGATCACCCCCGTGACGCCGCGCAAGGTCAGCGGCGGCAGTTCGCCGAGCAGGAATTTTGTGACCGGCCAGTTAAAGCCCCAGCCCACCGAGGTGATGGCGAGGAACATGAGGCCGGCGGGTGCGATACGCGCACGCGCAGCTGGTGGCACAGGCTCTGTCATGAACGACCGGCAAGGACCGAAAAGGAATCGGAGAAAAGGGAATCGGCTCAAGAATCAGCCGGGGGAATCGGCGGCGACTGTGGCCCTTATCGGGGCTAGCTACCATCGGCTCGCCGGCATGCCAGCTCGGAGTTCTCCGTAGCCTTACGTGAGTCTTGGGAGCGCAATCCCGGAAGGCCCGGAACAGGCGAATAAATACTTGTCCTGTGAACAGCCGGGAGAAGCCTGCGCTCCACAGGCCGGCAACTTTTTTTTCCTTGTCGAATCTGTGAGGACTCACTGATACTTGGGCCGATCACAGGCGCGAGATCACCCCCTGATATCCCCCTCTTTCCACCATATTTAGTATTTGATTCAGGAACTCGTACTAGTCCTTGACGGGCGTAACGGACTTGGCCTAGCTTTCTTCCTGTTCGGCGCGAGTGTGTTTTGGGTCCCCGCCGGTCATCCCAAATGGGTTCCGAAACGACCACTCCGCCCGCCAGTTAAGGCTGCGGGAGAGGACTTTTTGCCCTCAAAAACCGGGCAGTTCGGGGCGCGAAAACGGGGCCGCAAGGCCCGAAAAAGAGGGCCGGAACAGGCCCAGAGTGACGCGGCAAGTGAAGCGTTGGGGCGTTGATTGCATGACCTGGAAGGCCCGGATCGGGGGCCAGGAAATGCCAGAGAGACAGACCGGGTTCACCGGTTGAGCTGCGGATCA
Organism: Bradyrhizobium sp. AUGA SZCCT0222; assembly: GCF_018130205.1. NCBI lineage: Bacteria > Pseudomonadati > Pseudomonadota > Alphaproteobacteria > Hyphomicrobiales > Nitrobacteraceae > Bradyrhizobium > Bradyrhizobium sp. AUGA SZCCT0222. Next base: position 15,653 of record NZ_JAFCLX010000021.1, on the reverse strand, counting down.
AGGGATCAGGGTTGCCAAGGCTATTCTTATAGTCCCGACGCAGCCATGGTTCGGGAGGTCCGCTCAAGGATAACATTCCGGAACCCGCGACAATGCGGACCGGTCAGAAGAAGACGGGGCACGACCATGCGAATCGAACGGCGCAACACGACTCAAGGCCAGTCACCCTACGCAGGGATTGATTTCAGATTAACGACATCGGAGATCCGCAATCCCGATGGTTCGATCGTGTTCCGGCTGGAAAACGTCGAGGTGCCGCAGTTCTGGTCGCAGGTCGCCTCCGACGTCCTGGCGCAGAAGTACTTTCGTAAAGCGGGCGTCGCCGCACGCCTGAAGAAGGTCGAGGAAGAGACCGTGCCGTCCTGGCTGTGGCGCTCGGTGCCCGACACCGAGGCGCTGGCCCTGCTGCCTGAGAACGAGCGCTTCGTCAGCGAACTCTCGGCCAAGCAGGTGTTCGACCGCCTCGCCGGCTGCTGGACCTATTGGGGCTGGAAGGGCAGCTACTTCTCGAGCGAAGAAGACGCCCAGGCGTTCTTCGACGAGCTGCGCTTCATGCTCGCAAAGCAGATGGTCGCGCCGAACTCCCCGCAGTGGTTCAACACCGGTTTGCACTGGGCCTACGGCGTCGATGGCCCCGGCCAGGGCCACTACTACGTCGACTGGAAGACCGGCAAACTCACGAAGTCAAAATCGGCCTACGAGCATCCGCAGCCGCACGCCTGCTTCATCCAGGGCGTCGATGACGACCTCGTCAACGAGGGCGGCATCATGGATCTCTGGGTCCGCGAGGCCCGCCTGTTCAAATACGGATCCGGCACCGGCTCGAACTTCTCGCGCCTGCGCGGCGAAGGCGAGCGCCTGTCCGGCGGCGGCCGCTCGTCCGGCCTGATGAGCTTCCTCAAGATCGGCGACCGCGCAGCCGGCGCGATCAAGTCCGGCGGCACCACGCGCCGCGCGGCCAAGATGGTCGTGGTCGACGCCGATCACCCTGACATCGAGACCTATATCGACTGGAAGGTGAAGGAGGAGCAGAAGGTTGCGGCGCTCGTCACCGGCTCCAAGATCAACCAGAAGCACCTGAAGGCCGTGCTGAAGGCCTGCGTCAACTGCGAAGGCTCCGGCGACGACTGCTTCGATCCCGAGAAGAACCCAGCGCTCCGCCGCGAGATCAAGCTCGCGCGCCGCGCGCTGGTGTCCGACAACGTCATCAAGCGCGTGATCCAGTTTGCCAAGCAAGGCTACAAGGACATCGACTTCCCGACCTACGACACCGACTGGGATTCGGAAGCTTATCTGACCGTCTCAGGCCAGAACTCCAACAACTCGGTCTCGCTGAAGGACGATTTCCTCCGCGCTGTCGAAACCGATGGCGACTGGAATCTGATCGGCCGCACCAGCAAGAAGGTAACGAAGACGCTGAAGGCCCGGGATCTCTGGGAGAAAATCGGTCACGCCGCCTGGGCGTCGGCCGATCCCGGCCTGCACTTCAACACCACCATGAACGACTGGCACACCTGCAAGGCGTCCGGCGACATCCGCGCCTCCAACCCGTGCTCGGAATACATGTTCCTGGACGACACCGCCTGCAATCTGGCGTCCGCGAACCTGATCACGTTCTACTCGACCACGACAAAACGCTTCGACGTCGAGGCGTATGAGCATCTCTGCCGGCTCTGGACCGTCGTGCTCGAAATCTCCGTGATGATGGCGCAGTTTCCGTCGAAGGCGATCGCCGAACTCTCCTACGAGTTCCGCACGCTCGGCCTCGGCTTTGCCAATATCGGCGGCCTGCTGATGACCATGGGCCTGCCCTACGACTCGAAGGAAGGCCGCGCGCTGTGCGGCGCGCTGACCGCGATCATGACCGGCGTGTCGTATGCGACCTCGGCCGAGATGGCCAAGGAATTGGGCCCCTTCCCCGGCTACAAGAAGAACGCAGCCCACATGCTGCGCGTGATCCGCAACCACCGCCGCGCCGCCCATGGCGAAAGCCGTGGCTACGAGGCGCTCGCCGTCAACCCGGTGCCGCTGGATTACGCCAGCGTGCCGCAGACCGACATCGTCGAGCACGCCAAGGCCGCCTGGGACCTCGCGCTGCAACTGGGCGAAGCCCATGGCTACCGCAACGCGCAGACCACGGTGGTGGCGCCGACCGGCACCATCGGCCTCGTGATGGATTGCGACACCACAGGCATCGAGCCTGATTTCGCGCTGGTGAAATTCAAGAAGCTCGCCGGCGGCGGCTACTGGAAGATCATCAACCAGGCCGTCCCGGTGGCGCTGCGCACGCTCGGCTACCGCGAAGCTGATATCGCCGAGATCGAGGCCTATGCCGTCGGCCACGGCTCGCTCTCCAACGCGCCCGGCGTCAACGTCTCCACCCTGAAGGCCAAAGGCTTTACCGACGAAGCATTGGCAAAAGTGGAAGCCGCGCTGCCGACCGCCTTCGACATCAAGTTCGCCTTCAACAAGTGGACCTTTGGTGAAGAATTCCTGCGCGAGACGCTGAAGCTGGCGCCGGAAGTCATCGCCGCCCCCGGCTTTGACCTGCTCGCCGCCGTCGGCTTCACCAAGCGTGAGATCGAAGCCGCCAACGTGCACATCTGCGGCGCGATGACGGTGGAAGGCGCGCCGCATCTGAAGGCCGAGCACTATCCGGTGTTCGACTGCGCCAACCCCTGCGGCAAGATCGGCAAGCGTTATCTTTCCGTGGAGAGCCACATCCGCATGATGGCGGCCTCGCAGCCCTTCATCTCGGGTGCGATCAGCAAAACCATCAACATGCCGAACGACGCCACCGTCGAGGATTGCAAGTCCGCGTATCTGCTGTCCTGGAAACTGGCGCTGAAGGCCAACGCGCTCTACCGCGACGGCTCGAAGCTTTCGCAGCCGCTGAATTCGCAGCTCATCTCCGACGATGACGACGAGGATGATGCGACCGACGCGTATTACGACAAGCCGATGGCGGCGCGCACCGCGCAGGTCTCGGAGAAGATCGTCGAGAAGCTGGTCGAGCGCATCGTCGTGATGCGCGAACGCGAGAAGATGCCGGACCGCCGCAAGGGCTACACCCAGAAGGCGGTCGTCGGCGGGCACAAGGTCTATCTCCGAACCGGCGAATATGACGACGGCCGGATCGGCGAGATCTTCATCGACATGCACAAGGAAGGCGCGGCGCTGCGCTCCTTCATCAACAACTTCGCGATCGCGGTCTCGCTCGGCCTGCAATATGGCGTGCCGCTGGAAGAATATGTCGACGCCTTCACCTTCACCCGCTTCGAGCCGGCGGGTCCCGTGCAGGGCAACGACAGCATCAAGTACGCGACCTCGATCCTCGACTACGTGTTCCGGGAGCTTGCGGTCAGCTACATGAGCCGCTTCGACCTCGCCCATGTCGATCCCTCCGAGTCGAATTTCGACGCGCTCGGCAAGGGCGTCGAGGAAGGCAAGGAGCCGGACGGCAGCCAGGGCCACCACCAGGCCACCAAATATCTGTCCAAGGGCCTCACCCGCTCGCGCACGGATAATCTGGTTGTCATGCGCGGCGGCTCGACCGCCGTCTCCTCCGGCACGGACTCGGCGCCGACAGGCGGCTCCCGCGTCACCTCGCTCGCCGCCCACGGCGCCACCTCCCGCGCAGCCGACGCCGTCGAAGGCGCCGTCGCCCTGAAGCAGGAAGCCCAGCACGATCTGTCCCCGACGGAAAAGCTGGAAGCCCTGCAATGGAGCAAGGCGGGCGCGGCCCAAGCCGCCCAGCCCACCGTGACCAAAGCCGAACGCCGCGCCGAAGCGAAAGCGCGCGGCTACGAAGGCGAGATGTGCGGCGAGTGCGGGAATTTCACGCTGGTGCGGAATGGCACCTGCATGAAGTGCGATACGTGTGGAAGCACGACGGGGTGTAGCTGAACTGTTAGCGATCGTCATGCCCGGGCTTGACCCGGGCATGATGATCGAAAAAGCGATACAACTCGTGGATTTCTTTTGCAGGGGGTGATTTGAGGGCTTTGATGCGAGGTCGAACATGTCTGACGACTATAGGGACGCACCGCGACAAAACTCTGAAGTTCGCGATCTAGCAAAGCGGTTGCGTTCATACTTCGGAGTAGCCGATGCAGAACGCATTGACGTTCTCGAGTGCGCAGCCCGTGACGCGATCTGGACTGTCAAGGGCATAAAGCCGCTGCGCTTTGATATTGTCTCAGACAGCCAAATGCCGGACGATGCTGGACTGACTAGCTACGACGGCAAAACCATCATAATCCAAATCGCGCGCCGTATCCGTCACAACGCCTTCATGGGCGACGGATTCGCTCGTAACACCGTAGCTCACGAACTTGGGCATGCAGTAATGCATTTCGAAAAACTGTCGAAGGGAGCGGTGATGGCCCGGCGCTCAGCCGGGAATCGAACGCACAAGTGGATTCCCGCTTATGAATCGGCAGAGCATCACGCCAAAGTTTTCGCACCGGCCTACTTAATCAACGAGACTGTCGCCCGTTCGATTACATCGATCGATGAGATCTCGGTACGATTCGGTATTAGCTATTCGTCTGCGGAAATATATTTTGAGCAGCTTCAGGCTGAGAAGGAGCGGCCCGCCGCCGCCGCGCGATTCCGCCGGATGGTCGATGATTTAATCGCACCAAAGCAGACACCTCCCAAATTCCTCAACGATTGCTGCTCCGTTTGCACTAACCAGACCGTTCTGCCAATCGGACACAAATTCATGTGCATGACTTGCGACACCGTCTACGACCGCTTCCAAGACGGAGACCAAGCGCAATAGCCGTTGCACTTGAGAGACTTGGCAGCGAACGAGAAGCTGCGAGAAATAACTCTCAGTCGCTCCGCTTCCGTCACGGAAGTGCTCCCCCTTGGTCCACCTTCGGCGGTACCGCAATGAAAAAATGGCTTGCTGACTATCGCATCGAATCAAAGCTGACATTTCTGCCCGACACGCCGCCCATTAAAATTCAAATCGGCGAATCCGAGATAACAATCAGCAACTCTTCACAAGACGACCCACCGAACGAGTCGCTTGCAGCGCAAATCTTGGTCCTCGCCGATGATATTAGTTCGGCAGAAGCGCTAGCGCTCACGAAGATGCGGGAGTTTTTGCATCTATTGAGCTTCACGACGGCTTTTGGCTTCCGGATTTCGCGAAAGCGATTCATTATGGATTGGAGCCCTGGGGTAGTAGTAAGGGAACAGTACGCATACGGGCATGACGACGAAGTCGAGCGATGGCCGGATTTGAAAGAGGAGTACTTTTCGACAGTCCAGGAGATCGAGCGCTCACCACACGTTAATAGCTTGCGCACTGCACTTCGCTGGTATGCTTCAGCCACCCACGCCGCTGTACCGGAAGATCAATTTCAGTATTTCTGGTTCGTATTGGAGCTCTTGGCGGAAATCACAAAAGAAAAGCAACTGGTAGCGGACAAGTGTCAAGCTTGTCACAGCGACCTTTACTGTCCGAAATGTGAGTCCGTTTCACAGCACAGACCGTTTGCAAAGCAAGCAATAGAGGCCCTTCTCACTCGTCTCAACGTTGCGCCCGAACGGCAGCGCGATCTATTTCGAATTCGAAACGGCATCATGCATGGGGATACCAGAGAAAAAATCGAGGCCGACCTTCAGCGCCAAACCCCTGAGTTTGAGATTGCGCTAGCAGTAGATTTTATCGGTCAAACCGCCTTTCTGGCTATTTTTAATTCATTCGGCGTAAAGCAGAGCCAGATGGCGAACATCGTCTTCGGCAGCCCCGATAGCTACGTTTCAAGAAGAATTACCATGAAGGCGCACATGATGGTCGGCATGCACGGTGATCCTGAAAAGCCACTCTTGGAAAATGTTGTTCTTCCTAAGATAACTGCAATTAAAATCGACGCTGAAGGAAATCCGCTAGTTGCGGAGTAGCTCGTAGGGCGGATTGGAGCGAAGCGTAATCCGCCGTTTCGGATTCTCAAAGGCGGCGGATTACGCCTTGCTAACTAATCCGCCCTACCGCGCTCAAGGATTATCGACAATGAAAGCGCCGCCGGCGTGAACCGGCGGCTTTGAGATCAAAGGCTATAGCTCGCCACAAAGACCTCTTTCATCTTCACTACGAGGAAGTCCTTCTGCCCTTCGCCGGCTTTGCGTCCTCCGGTGACGTTATCCAGTGCTTCGTCGGAGATTTTGTCGCTCGCTTGAACCTGCTCGGTCTTCATTGTCCCGCTCCGTGTTGTGTGGCGCTGTGCGCCGTTGAACTGGAGCGAGTATGCCGCGCGGCGATCAGGCTTACCGTGACGTGCGTCACAAAGGAAAAAGCCCCGCCGGTTAAGGCCGGGCTAAAGCAGCTCCTGGCCTGTAAATCCGCCGCCTTGCTCCGAAAGCAGCGGATTATGTTTCGCTAAGCGGCCCTACGTAGCAGGGCAAAAAAATCCGACGATCGTCAGTGCCAGTGCAATCCACCAGAACACGCGAAACCACTTCCTCGCCCAAAAGTGCGCAAAAGCGTAGGGACACTCTGCCGCGCCTGCCATCAGAAAAATCACGATTTCCTCTCCCCAGCGCTATGTGCAGTTGCAATGGCAGGACTATTCCGGAAGGGTCATCGATACGCCGTGATGCACGTCACGCGGTGACGTGGGGCGGATTGGAGCGCCGCGCAATCCGCCGCCTTGCTTCAGCTCGTAGCTCGGATTGGTGCGCAGCGTAATCCGCCGCAGTGCTCCGAAAACCGCGAATTAGGCCGCACAATCAAAGACGTGGATCAGTGAGACCGCAGTTCGTGACTAGACCGAAAACTCGTCGGTGTTGCGCCTGGGTGACAGCCCTTCTTCCCCACCTTCGATAGCCTGTTATCCATCACAGTGCGTGAGGTGTGCCATGGCCGAGCGTGTTATTTCCGAATTGTCGAACTATTCGTATGAGGCAATTTTGGCAGTGTGTGGCGTGGGTTCGTTGGTGTCGCTCGTTGTCGCAGCGACGGCCTGAAGAGGCCACCAACTGAAGCGGCCTGACGCTCGCGGCGAAGCTTCGCTCATTCGTGCACCGGTCTTACACTCGCGAGGCCCGTAGCTCGTTCAGCCAAAGCGGCGGATTACGCCTTCCGCCTTCGCTCTGCGAGCTACGGCGGACAAGTCGGCTAATCCGCCCCACCGCGCTTTCCTCATGACTTTGCCTGACGCGGCGTGATGCCGGCGATTTCTACAGGCGGTGATCCCGGTCACAGTGGCGGCGAGAGCGTTGCGTCAGTGTGGTCGCACCAGCGACGGATGGCCCGCGCTGGCCTATATGGAGAAGATCATGAGCAACACGATGCGTACCGAGCGCCGCGAAGTTCGTGAAAGTGGCGAACAGACGGACGACAATCTCGCGATTGTGGTTGGTGGTCGTCCCGGCGCCTCGGATCTAAAATCAGCTAGGGAGGATTTCAAAAAAGGAGACCTTGCTGGCGCTTGGGCTCATTTGAAGGACTATTTTGCCCGCGCAGGCGGGAGCCCTATCTAAGGACCGGGAAACCGGAACATCTCTACCTGGCGATAGCCTTCAGAAGCCGCAGCCGCGGCTTCCGGAGGTGCGCTGCGCCGACGAGCCACATCATGCCGCACTATCGCTTTTTCGGCACGTCGACCAATGACGCCAGCGCCGCACGGCCCTTTTCCGTGACCACCATCTGGTAGCGTGGGTCCTCTGTGGCATTCGCTGGGTCGGCAATCAGGTTTAAGCGGAGCAACGCCCACAGGGCCTGGCTGCTGCATGGTCCGGTGAGCGTGTAAGCGCTGCCTGTGCGGGTCCGATAAACCTCGTCCCGCGCCGTGGCTTGCAGGGCTGCAAATTGGGTAGCTGTCAGCCCGCGTTCCTTCAAACCCCGCGCCCTTTGTGACCGAGGTCCTAGACGACCAGCACGTAGATGCAGCCAGCCGACACGGCGGCGAGCCAGGCGAACAACAAGCGGAACAGAACAATGTGCCGGTCCATCCACTCTTCTAGCGCGGCGGGACGCTTCGTTCATGTGCAGATTGTGCCATTCGCGGTTTGTTAGCGTGTTTCGTGGATCAGCGCCGAGCCGGCTACGGATACGCCGCTACGTGGCAGGTCGTGCAATAGAAGTCGGGACCTTTGTTGGTAAAAACCAACTCGAAGCCATCCGGAATGACCTCGGCAATCGGCAAATGTCCCTCTTCCTGGGACAGCGTTGCCATGCCAGTGTTGCCGCACTTTGGACAACGAAGCTTTTCGTACCAGTCATTGGTCATCGAACTGCGGCATGAAACATTCCCCCTGCAAGGCCATGCTCGTCGGCTGTGAATATATACGAGGACTTCAAGCTCGTAGAGCGGATTGGAGCGAAGCGTAATCCGCCGTTTCGGATTCAGCCAAAGCGGCGGATTACGCCTTCCGATGCCCGCGGCTCAACTATTTTGTGTGCCGATGAATGTATCGATCCGTCGTTTCCTGCAGGCTCGACTGGTATGTCTTTCCTCCAACTGTAAAAATGAACCCGCCGGCCACGTTGTCGAGATCTGCATCCGTCAACACGCGGGTCTCCGGGTGCTTGGCATTCGAATTTGCTCGCTCCATTTTACTCTCCTGTTTGCGGCCCGCTGCATGATCGCTTCGAGGCTGATCAGGACAATGACGGACCAGCCCCGCTCGCGCTGTTCCCTGCGGAACAAGCTGGGTGACCAGTTCGTAGCGGATTGGAGCTCGCAGGGAGGATTGGAGCGCAGCGTTTCAGTTGTCGTCCCGGCGAAGGCCGGGACCCATACGCCGTGGCCAATGTTGTTGGAAAGAAAGATAACGATCAGCGCGTAAAACAATTACGGCCGGTGGCTATGGATCCCGGCCTTCGCCGGGACGACATCGGAGCTCGTAGCTTTTAGGGCGGATTACGCTTCGCTCCAATCCGCCCTACCCGGCTAGGCGACCATGGTCCGGCCGCCGCCGAAGTTGATATTCGCCCATGGCGAATAAAACTGCTTGACCCAATTCAGGTACTGGATCTCGCCTTCGATCGCCCGCCGGCCGCCGCTCACCTGGTCCAGGTCGGCAACCGACAATTCGACCGTGTCCTGCAGGCTGCCGAGTTCATCGTTCCGCGTCTTCATGTTCTGCTCCGTTGGATAGGAAAGAAGGATTATCCTTCGATTCATCCGGTCAGGGTGAGGCCGCAGCGATGTAATTTCCGTGATTTGAATCACGTGAATGGTCCGTGGTCCTTTGGGTCATTGCGAGCGAAGCGAAGCAATCCATGTTTGCGCCAAGCCGTGCCATGGATTGCTTCGTCGCTGCGCTCCTCGCAATGACGGCGTGGGGACAGAGGGTTCTTCGAGATGAATCCACGAACTGTGCGGGGCATCACACCGGGAATCGCGGGTTCAAGGCAGATTGCGGCCAGTAGAAACAATCTCGAACATGGGCTTGCCACCACCAATGTCAGAACCTCCCAGGAAATCGATTGCCATGCGCGTTGCGAAGGTTCTCCTTGGCAACGATGAGCCCGCGTTCATTGCCGCCGCGGCTGGCGCATCAATTGCCTGGGGCATTCTCATGGCTTGCCAGGCCAGCTATCTCGGCCTCCGTCCGGCCCCGTCGCCTTGGCAGATGATCGGGAGCGGGATCGCGGTCGGCATGTTTCTGATGCCGTTCTTCTTCATGGGGATTTCCCGGGCAATCGGGTTCATGTCACATTGGGCGGCCCTCGTCCTCCTGAGCGCCGCATTCTATTTCCCCCTTGTTCTAACGCACATGAGAGCATTCCAGCTCCCCTCCTTCGCATTCATGGCCGTAAGCGTCGCCTATGCAGCTGCGGCCATCCTAGTGGTCAGACGGATCGTGAAATGGCATCGCCGCGCGTCCGTGCAATGACCACCGCTCCGTAGCCGAAGGCTTCATCGGTTGGTCGGATTGCAGCAAGCGCACCCGTAGAGCTAAGCGTTTGAATCGGGTTCGCTGCCGCACGATCATTGCCATGATCAGGTGGCCCGACGCGCGACGCTGCGTCCCCGCCACACGCCGGGCCAGTCAAACCATAGCGGGGTTGAGGGGCGCCGGTTTGACCGAATCGTTGATAGCCGAACTTCGTGGCAGAAACCGGCCGGCGCCGAGTTGTTCGCGTGATGGCTGACGGCTGGCGACGCGAACGCGATGAACCGGTAGATTCACCAGCGAGCGTAGCCCGGATGAGCAAAGCGATATCCGGGGCGGTGCAGAAGTGGTCCCGGATGTCGCGGAGCCTGTCATCGGGCGCGCATTCGCGCGACCCGTTGGCTCATCCGGGCTACGCTTGCTCGCTCCGCGTCATTGCGAGCGCAGCGAAGCAATCCATATTTGTCCCAAGCCGTGCCATGGATTCGCGGAGCCTGTCATCGGGCGCGCGTTCGCGCGACCCGTTGGCTCGCAATGACGACATGGAGACAGTGGTGCGACAAATTAACCCGACGGGCAAAATTCCGCTTTCCTCGTCGGGCAAATCATCTCTACGAATTTGCGCATCCCGTCCCACTCAGAGGGGCGTCGGCCGTCGTCATGACGAGGGGCGGGTCGCGGTGGACGTAACAGTTGCGATTGACGGTCGCGGCTGAAGCGTACGGCGAAAGCGTGTGGTCCTGGCGCCCGTAACGGCGTTAAGTCCCGCGGGAGCTAACGCTTCCGGGGGGCGACGGTGGCAATAGAGGCCGTCTCACCGGGGAGAGCGCGTTATAAGCCGTAAAGCCATTGCGCAGGGAAGGCTGGGTGTTCCCCGCTGCCCTGTATGCTCGTGTGCAGCCTACTTAGCACAATTCGCACACGAGACCGCGGGTGCAGCGCGCACCCGGCCTTCCCTGCGCCCTCTGATTGAGAGGGCGGAGAACTTCTAGACAAAGCTCGGGCGCATCGCGTCGCGAGAATGCGAAACTGTTTCCGCGTCATTGCGAGGAGCGCTTGCGACGAAGCAATCCATTCTTACTTCCGTTGTGGCGCGATGGATTGCTTCGCTCACGCTCGCAATGACGTGGAGAGAGCTCGTGCCCTCGCCTTCAGCCTTCCTTCTTCGCCTTCGCCCGCAGCGAGCGTAGCCCGGATGAGCAAAGCGATATCCGGGGCGGTGCAGAAGTGGTCCCGACCCCTACTTCTTGTTCTCCTCGCAGAACTTCAGCGCCGCCAGCGCCTCGCCCATCCGGGGGATCTTGATTTCGACGCTGTTGTCCTCGTCGTCCTCGAAATCGATCGTCAGCAGTTTTGCCTTGCCGAGCGTGTCCAGGATCGATTGCTGGAATTCGAAAGTGCCGCGGACGGCGGTCTTGTCGACCACCTCCCATTTCGCCTTCTTCATGATGTCCTTGTCGTCGGTGCCGACATCGGCCCGCAGGATCTTGCCGATCTTTTCCCACTCCCAGCCGTCGTAGATCACGGCCACCACGATCGCCACCTTGGAGTAGCTCAGCACGATCACGTATTCGCTGTTGTCATCGTCCTTGTCGGTATAGGCACGGGCCGCATTGCAATGATCGTCCCCGCTGCGCTTCTCGACCTCCCAGTCGCCGACCTTGGTTTGCGCCAGCGCCGGCGCGGTCAAAAAACTCCCGAGCAACAAAACCGCCAAAAGTATTCGCTTCATATCAGCCTCCCGCCTGTCTCGGGCCAAACTGATCACCTCCGGCAAGGAGTCGCAAGGCTCAACGAGTTGGCCTGTAGCCCGGATGAGCAAAGCGAAATCCGGGACAGTGTGGTCCCGGATAGCGCGAAGACTCTCATCGCGCGCACGTTCGCAAGGCTCGAAGATTCGGCAGGACCGGCAGGAGTCGCGACTACCAGCGATAGCCGAGCGTTGCGATGACGGTCAGTGGCGCGCCGCGATAGCAGTAACCGACCTGGCAAGTCGTATAACGAAGATCGAACAGATTCTTGACGTTGACCTGGAATTGCATGCCCTGCAACTGCTTCACGGCCTGCCCGAAATCATATTTCAGCGCCGCATCGAACAGGGTGACGCTGCTGTTCTTGAACGTGTTCTGGTCATCACCATAATTCGACGACAGGTAGCGCATGCCCCCTCCAACGCTGAGTCCGGAAAACTGGCCGAAGGTCGGGACGACGTAGTTCCCCCACAGCGTAAATGTATGCGGCGGATTTCCGGACGGCACCTTTCCGATCACCGTGTTGTCGGCAGCCTGCAGCGTCTTCATGTCGAGATAGGTGTAGGACGACGTGATGTCGAAGCCGCCGCCGAGATTGCCGAGTGCCTGCAACTCCAGACCACGGCTCTGAATCTCGCCGCGCTGAACCGTCACTCCCGCTCCCGTGTAAACCAGTCCACCATCCTGCGTCAGATCGAACACGGCGGCCGAGATGAAACTCTTGTAGCCGGCCGGCTGATACTTGACGCCGACCTCGGTCTGTTTGCCCGTGGTCGGCTTAAAAAAACTACCCTCCGGGCTGACGCCCAGATTGGGGAAGAAGGACGTCGAGTAGGCAACATAGGGAGCGACGCCCGAATCGAAGACGTAAGTCAGTCCGGCGCGACCGCTATAGGCCTGATCGGACTGCGTCTGCCTGGTGACCGCGATCAGATCCTGTCCGCTGGAGCTGACCCGGTCGTTACGCCCGCTGAGGGTCAGAATCCAGCGGTCAAGCTTGGCCTGATCCTGGATATAGGCGCCAAACTGGTTCTGCTGCTGTGCGGTCGACGACGCAATGTCCGGATCGGAAATCGATTCCGGCAGGTAGGAAGGAGCCAGCAGATTGAGATCGGACACACCGAAGCCAAAACCCTGCTTGTCCTTGAAGCTGGACCAGGTGTAGTCGACGCCCATCAGCGTGGTGTGTTGCACGGGTCCGGTCAGGAACTTCGCCTCGACCTGGTTGTCAACGATCGCCGACTGAAGCTGATCGTGAACGTAACCCTTATAGCGCGAGGCAATTTGCGTCACAGGATCCACACCCAGGATTCCGACGTAGCGCGTGACGGAATCCAGATCGGTGTAGCGGAACTTCTGCCTGACGGTGACCGCGTTGTTGAGCGCGTGCTCGAAGAGATAGCCGATGCGGCCCTGCTCCTGATTCAGCGAGTTGTAGGACGGGCTGCCGGTAAAGATATTCGTGGTGGTGCCGGCCGCCGACGAATAGGTGAACATCGAGCCGGGAGTCTGGGATTTCTGATACCCTCCCAGAATGGTCAGCGAGGTCGACGCGTCGGGCCGCCAGGTGAAGGCCGGGGCGATGGACGTTCGATTATCCTTCCCCCCGGGCACGAACAGATCCGCGTCACGAACCACGCCGGTCAGGCGGTAGAGAAACTGCCCGCTGGGATCGAGTGGACCGGACAGATCGAAATTGCCTTGATAACGGCTGCGGTCGCCGACGATGCCCTGGATTTCGTGGTAGGGCTGACTGGTCGGCAGCTTGCTCGTGATGTCGATCAACCCTCCCGGCGAGCCGAGGCCGTACACCGCAGAACTTGGCCCACGCACCACCGTGATGCTGTCGGCAAGGTAAGGCTCGTTTTTGTAGACACCAAGACCCGCACCAACCAGCCGCAACCCATCGAGATAAGTGCCGTTATAGGTGATGTCGAAACCGCGGATCGCAATCGCGTCGAAGCGAGGATCGAAGCCGGACGCATCGGTGCGCACACCCGGCTGATAACTGACGGCTTCCGTCAGCGACTGCACGGCGCGATCGTCGAGTTCCTTGCGTGTCACGACGGAGATCGACTGCGGCGTCTCTATCAGTGGCGTATTCGTCTTGGTGCCGGAAGCGCTGCTGTTCGCAACATACCCCACCGGCGCACTGTTCGCCCGCCCTCCCTGCCCCTGCCTGCTTTGCGCCTGAACCGCGGCCGCATTGCCGCGCCTGGTCGCCGCGGCAGCCGCACGGGACGATCGCGTGCGTTGCGTGGTCGGGACCGGGCTCCGCGGCTTCGGAGAATTCGGCGCATCGACCGTCACTGGAGGCAGCGCGACGCCGCTCTGCGCAGCGCTCGTCTGGGCCTGTGCGCCGAGAATGTCGATGCCGACTGATCCGAGGACGACCGAACCAAACAAGGTCGCGTGGACGACAGAAGTTGTTCTCAGCAAGCGATGCATACCCCAAAACGAAACAGTCCCCACCGATGATCCCCGCAAGATTTTGAGCATGAAGCCGCTTGTACGCGCAGAGCCCGGCTGCAACGCGCACGCGTCGATTGATGCGGGCTTCTATCGAAGGGGTGACGAAAACTCCACACGCGCAAAATAGAATCGCTTCAAACACGAACCGCGCGCAATGTGGAATGAATCAAAACACGCGCAGAACAATTCAAACCGACTCTATCGGCCACGACAGCAACGCGGAAACATTCTGAAACAAACAACGGCGCACTGCAGACCGCACGAAAGAAGTGCGGCAAGATCGCGCACGAACTTAATTCGCGAACTGGACTCGGTCGCTGGCGGCATGGATACGACGGCCAAGGTTTTCGCTGCGGCGTGCCTGTTGAACACGTCCTTCATGCTCGGAGCCATGGCTGTCATGAAACAGTGAAACGCACTTGGGCCTCGTAGACGAGCAAGCAGCGAAGGCTCGGGGCCGAAGCCCCGCGTCTACTGGCGCCGCGCTGTGATGTGGTCACACAGCAGCACCGCTGTGCGATCTGGTAAACCACCCAGTCCGTGATAACATCCTTCCACAGTCGAAGCGGATAGTCGCTTCGTCTCGGCAGAGGAGAAGCGCAGATGAAAAAGTCTGATACGAACTCCCAGAAGTCCGCCGGCAAGAAGATCGAAGCGCCGGTTCAGCTCAAGCCCGAGCAACTCGAAGCCGTCGCAGGCGGCATGGCAGCACGCATCGATCCCAAGGGCACCGGCACGACCACGACAGGCGCCGTTGGGCCGAAGACGTCCACCATCAAGCTGAAGAGTTAGTTGATTTCAACACGGGATGGCGTTTGGCGCGAGGCGCCGGACGCCGTCTCGAAGGCTTTTCAGATAAGCATTTGCGAGACTGAGCGTTCAAGGCAGAGCCGCGGATTGCGCTTCCCGCTGCATCCCAACTGCGGATGAGGCGATCGATCGGCACCAGCCGCGAACCGGAGGGTCGTTTGATGTCCCGAGGATCCAGCCAAGAGATCGACTGCCCGAGTGCCCAGGCAACCGCTGATGGCGCGCGCGTCTTTGGCGTCATGACAGGCACGCCTGACGAACACAGGGTTGGCTATCTGACCGAGACCCTGCCGGTTTCCGAGAAGCTGCTGGCGCTGGCAGGACCGGCCAAGCCCACGCAACTTTTCAGAATTGCGGCGCCGTGCGCCGGCGCCAGCGGCGGCTGCAAGCACTTCAAAGGCAACGCGTGCAGCCTAGCCGAACGCATCGTTGCGGGCACCCCGGTGGTGGTCAACGCGCTTCCTGCGTGCCAGATCAGATCCACCTGCCGCTGGTTTCGTCAGGAAGGCAAAGCGGCCTGCTTCCGCTGTCCGCAGGTCATGACGGATAAATCCAATGCCTCCGACTATGAGCGGCAGATCGCCGACGCCGACTGATCCGCGCTGAGGCGAAGACGTAGACCGCCCAACAGCGCTGCGTCGCTTCGCGCGCAAGTCAAATTTCGTGCACCAGCTGCGGCAAATCGGCCCGTCGAGGCTGGGCAAGAAACTCGGCTTTTTCGCGAGTTGATGTACGATTCTGATCATGACGAATCGCCCATTC